>JAOZTV010000088.1 GCA_029939015.1 Candidatus Aminicenantota bacterium | reverse complement strand
AATATTAAATATTCCAATATATCTTGCAAATGCAGAAAATATAAAGGCATACTGTATGAAGTATTTATAATATGATGTTGTGTATAAATAGGATTGAGCTTTGAATTTTTACTTTTTGTTTTTTTTTATTTATTTTCCATTTTCATCTTTTTCAAAATATTCTTTATGATTTTCTTATTGTTTTTAGATTGCTATTATGATAAAATTTTTAATAACATTGCTAAGTGCAATGACTTTTGTAAAAGTTTATTAATGGAGGAATGATTATGGCAAAAAGAATTTTGGTTCCATTGGATGGATCGGATTATTCAAAAAATGCAATAAAGGTAGCAATTGAGATGGCTTTAAAAACTGATGGTACAGTTATTGGGCTTGGAATAATTGATAAAGAAGAAATAGAAGAATCAACAATTGGTGCAGGTATTGGCGCAAGTTATTTTGCAGAACATTTAGAACAACATAAGATGAATGATGCAATTAAAAAAATTAAAAATTTCCTTGAAGATTTTGAAGATGCCTGTAAAACTGCTAAGGTAAAATACGAATTGCATAAAAAGTCTGGCGTTCCATTTGAAATGATTGTTGAACTTGGTAAAACTTCAGATTTAATTATTATTGGTATAAAAACATTTTTTCATTTTGAGACAACACCTAAAGAGGGTGAAACATTGAGAGATTTACTTGAAGTGAATGTATGTCCAATACTTGCTGTACCTAAGTCTAAAATAAAATTAAGCGGGAATATACTTATGGCTACAGATGGTTCGGTTAAGGCTGCTAAGGCTATGAGAGTTTATACACATATCTCAAAGAATAATTCAAATATAAAAAAAATATTTATTTTAAATGTAAATGACGAAATTGAAGAATCTGAAAAACTCCTTAATAAGTCTGCGGTATATCTTAAAACTCATGGTTTTAAAGTTGAAACATTTACTCGGATAGGTAAACCATCTGAAGAAATATTAAAATTTGTTAAAGAAAAAGATATTTGCACGATTGTTATGGGTGCCTATGGTAATTCAAGCATATCAGCGTTATTATTTGGTAGAACCTCACTTAAGGTTATTGAAAACGGCGAAACACCTGTTTTTTTCTATCATTAATTGACAATGAATAATAAAATAGCTAAGGTTAATGGAAAGATCATCGAGCAGAAACATTTTGATGATATGGCATTGCTGTATAAACAGCAGACGAATACTCTTGAAATTAATGAAGCAGAGAAAAAAAAGATAATTGAGCAGATAATAGATAACTTTTTGCTTTTAGATGAAGCAAGAGAAAGAAACATTGAACTAGACTCAGAATTTGTAGAACGGCATATTGATGAAATCAAGAGACAGTTTGGTAAAAATGAAGCTTTCTACGAAGAGTTAAAAAAACATGGGATATCATTTGATGTATTTAAAAAAAATGTTGAAGACACTCTTTTAATACAAAAATTCACCAAGGATGAAACCAAAGATAAAATAAAGATAACAGCCAAAATGCTTGAAGGTTATTATAATGAGCATAAAAACTCAATGATAGCTCCTGATATGGTAAAGGCAAGTCATATCCTAATTGGAAAAGCTCAGGCTGGCTCAATAGAAAAAGCAAGAGAAAAGGCAGATGAACTTTTAAAAAAAATCAAAGATGGTGCAAACTTTGAAGATATTGCAAAGGAGCATTCTAATTGCCCTTCTGCTTCAAAAGGTGGAGACCTTGGAACCTTTTCAAAAGGAAAAATGGTTCCTGAATTTGAGAAATCAGCCTTTTCATTAAAAGAAAAAGAAATCAGTGAGCCTGTTGAAACAAATTTTGGTGTTCATCTTATCAGAGTTGATGAAAAACACGAAAAAAAGAATATTACATTTAAAGAAGCACAACCATATATTGAAAAAATAATCTATCAGCAGGAAGGACAAATAATCATGAAAACTCTTGCTGAAGAACTAAAGAAAACAGCTGAAATAGAAATTTATTAACTGTTTTTTATCTGAGGTCTAATAATTCTCTGATTTTAATTGATAATTCAGTTGTATTATATGGTTTGTTGATAAAATTTATATCCTTTTTTACAATGCCGTCTTGAACAATTAAATCAAAAGTATAACCGGATGTAAAAAGTACTTTTATATTTTTATCATACTTTTTGTAGATATCTATAAACTCAGGACCGCTAATACCCGGCATAATTACATCTGATAGTATAAGATCAAAAATATAATTATGTTTTTTTGCAACTTCAAGTGCTTCTTCACCATTATTTGCTTTAAATATCTCGTATCCCATTATCGAAAGAGTATTTGATGCAAAACCAAGTACTTCTTTATCATCCTCAACTATAAGTATTTTTTCATTACCACCTATAATATTACCAGTTTTAATTTTTTTATAGGTATCTGTAACTTGAACTTTTTTTTTTGACAGTGGCCAGTATATTTTAAATGTTGTTCCTTGGTTTAATTCAGAGTAAACATAGATGATACCCTTATTTTGTTTAACAATTCCATAGACAGTTGCAAGCCCTAATCCGGTACCCTTACCTCTAGGTTTTGTTGTAAAGAAGGGCTCAAATATTTTTGATTTGGTTTCAAGATCCATTCCAACCCCTGAATCGCTAACTGAAAATAATACGTGTTTTCCCGGTTTTAAATCTTTTAAGTCTGTCCTCATATTATTGTCAATTTCAACAATCTTTGATTCTAAATTTATTGTTTTTTTCTTTTTACTATTTATATTTAATCTAATAGCATCTCTCGCATTAACAACCAGGTTCATAATTATTTGTTCTATTTGACCTTTATCAGCATCTATAAAACAATCCTGTTCACAGTCAACAATTAACGATGTATCTTCTTCAATAATCCTTAATAACATATCCTGCATTTTTGTTATAGTATCATTAAGAGTAATTGTTTTTATCTCAATTATTTGTTTTCTTGAAAAGGTCAGTAATTGTTTTGTAAGGTTAGACGCTCTTCTTCCACTTTCTCTGATTATAGTTAACATTTTTGATAGTGGTTTATCATCTTTAACCTTTATTAATGCAAGGTCTGCATATCCATTTATTGCAGTAAGAATATTATTGAAGTCATGTGCAATACCTCCTGCAAGTTGTCCAACTGCTTCCATTTTTTGAGATTGCTGAAGTTGTAATTGTAGTTTGTCCTGTTCAACTTTTGCTTTTTTTCTTTCAATTTCTTTGATTTTCAATGCATCAATCATTTCATTGAAATTTTTATATAAGGTTCCTATTGCGTCTTTACTCTCATAGGTAACTGAAATATCAAAGTTTTCTTTATCTCTTATATCTTTGGTTGTTTTTGCAAGATCCATAATAGGCTTTGAAATAAATCTCTGCATAATACTGGATAAAAGAAAGGATAGAATAAATACTAAAATTAATAATAGTATTAATTTATTTACATAAGATGCAATTTGATCTTTATAAATTTTTGTTGAGATAATAGTATAAATACTTCCAACTTTTATGTTTTCTTTATTGAAAATATCACTTCTATAATAAAAATAATTGTCTAAAAAATAATTGTCATTATTATCTTTAAAGTCAAAATCATTTGTTTTATATTTTTTGTCTGTATGTGAGACAAAAAAATCTCCTTTTTTGTCAAAAATAATATAGTCATTCAGATAAGGTTTAATAGACATATTAAAAAGTATTTTTTCAGCATCTTTTTTATAATCAAAATCCAGAGATGCGTAAATAGCCTCTTTCAGGATTTTTGTGTCAAATCTTACATTATTTATTAAGACTGTTCGCTGGTGATTTATTTCAGAGATTGAAAAGATAATAAATGCCACTGATACAAGTGTCAAGGTAATTATCATATTCATTATAATTATCTTACTCTTTATTGTATAGTTTTTCATAAACGTCATTTATAATCACCTTTTGTGTTTACAATTTTAGCAAGAGAAAGTAAAAAAGAGCTTGCTGACAGACCTGAATCTAAGAGTGAGTTTCTGTTAATCTCAAATTTTAATTTATCATTTTTAATATAGAAATTTATATGAATACCGTATGAGGCAAATCCCTTTGTATCACTAATTAACAAAATATTGTTATTTGTTGCTTTGTCGATGATAGTTGCTAGCTCTTTTTGATTGACATTTGATATAAAAAGAATATTATATGTTCTAAGGTCATTAAAGTCTTTAACTAGAAATACTTTTACATTTTTATTAAGTAGTTTTTGGTTTTTATAAGTCTTTTTTAGTGTTTTATAAATTGGTGATTTTCCAATAACGCCGATTTTAAAAAATTTACTGTTTTTATATTTGATTTCACTTTCAGACCATTCAATATAGTTATTGATTTTTTTAATATATAAAGCTTTAAGTGAGTATTCTTCTTCTTCAGATTGAATACCTGAGAATAATAACGAGATTAGTAGATAAGAGATTAAAATAAAGCAAACAGTTTTTTTTCTTGCAATATAACTCACTTTATTACCATAATAATATTACTTTAAAAAAAATAATTAATCAATAGAAAAATGCAAAAAACTATTGATTAATTTTTTTTTATAATTTACAATCTAAATATGATGCATAAAGAATGGGGTAAAGCTTTATTATTAAGTATTGTTTTTCTTTCATTATTCAATCTATACATTTTTTCTAAAACCAAAGATGAAAAATTTAAAGATATGTCTCTGGAAGAATTAATGAATATAAAGGTGATTACAGCCTCAAGATCTTTACAGAAAATAGATGAGGCTCCAGCAGTAATGTATGTTGTAACAGGAGAACAGATTAGGCAAAGAGGTTATTTTGTGTTGATTGATCTACTGGAAGATATACCTGGGATTGAAATTCAGAAAAAATCACGTGCAGAAACATCAAATCTTTTTACAATAAATGGAGTTTTTGGTTGTGAAAAATTCATTATATTGCAGGATGGTATAAGAATTAATGCAACAGCAGGCACACCGCAATTTATAGGTTATAGTTATTCATTAGAAAATGTAAAGCAGGTTGAAATATTACTTGGACCATCTTCTGCACTCTACGGCGCTGATGCATTTAGTGGGGTAATAAATATAATATCTAAGAAGAGAAATGGAAAAAACAATGGATCATTTTATTCTTCTTATGGTTCCGCAAATACTTTTGATACTGCATTTGGTTTAAATATTGGTAATGATGAGATATCTCTAACTGTAAATGGTAAATACTATAAATCTGATGAACCTTATTATCCTGATATTTATACTGATGAATATCGCTGGTATAACGATGTTTATGCTAAGACAGGTGAGATGAAGACATTTAATGAAAGTCTGTTTTTGCCTATTGAAGAGTATAATACGCCTACAAAATCTTATTTAGTGAATATAAAGTTAAATTTAAAAAACTTTGTAATTGGTTATTATTCCGGATATGATTCTCATGGAAGTTCTGAAAGTAATGGTCCTGATACTTATATTTTTGCAAAAGATAATATTTATTCATATAAACTGGAAACATTATATTTTAATCATAATTATATCAATGACAATAATAAATTTAAATTATTCAGTTCTGTTTCATTTCAAAATTTTAAAGTACCTCCAACATCAAGATTTGTAAATATATATTCTAATTTTCAGAATGGTTATAAATATGAAAGATCTCAGGTTTTTTCCTTTGAAGAAAAATTGACTTTTAATATATCGAAAAAATATACAATTATTGGAGGGTTTTCTTATCAAAACATTAATGCTATTCCAAAAAGTAGTGATCTGCCTTTTATGTTTAACGAAGATTTACCAGTTGAGAATCAATATATTCCATATGTTGGCACAGATGTTTTTGATAGAGAAGGAAATGATCTGACAATATATCAGGATTTTTATCAAATAAATTATTATAATATTGGTTCATATCTTCAGGTTCATGGAAATATATTAAAAGGTATCAAATTAACAGCTGGAATGAGAATGGATTATAATTCAAGATATAATTTTACCTTCAATCCAAGGATAGGTTTAAATATTGATAAATTAAAAAATCTTAAAATAAAGATACTATATGGTCAAGCTTATCTTGCGCCATCACCATATAAAAGTTACAGGCATTATGGGAGTTTTTATAAACTTTATGATAATAATGGAAATGTTACAGGTCTTGGAAGTGGGTTTTGGAGTTTACCAAATCCAGAATTAAAACCTGAAAAACTATATTCTTTGGATCTTGATCTTATCTATTTTTTCAATAATAATTTTAATTTGCACTGTAGTCTGTTTTATAAAGGTCTTGACGATCTAATTATTACAAGAGATTATATGAGTCAAAGTTTCCATGATATTCCTGTTGATATTATAAGGAGAGGGTATAATAGTGGAAAAGGGGAAGTCTATGGGGGCACAGGAGGTTTCAATAGTAAGTTTTCTCTTTCAAAAAACATTAAAATTGACCTCTCTTTACATTATACTTTTACTGATGGAACACTTGGAGAGACTCCTTTAATATATAGTTCAAAACATACAATTAAAAGTAAATTAAATATAAAATTTAAAAATAATTTTAATATTTATTTGAGTACCAGATATAGGTCTGGTGCAAATGATAGAGATTCTACAATAAGTGAAATAATTAAGTCTGAGCCATTTACAATATTTGATATTTTTACAAAATATAGATTGTTTAAAAATAGTAGATTTGAATTAGAAGGATTTATAAAAATAACAAATCTATTCAATATTAAATACTATAATACCGGATATGATGAATTGGTCAGTACTCCACAGGATCCACTAAGGATAAATGTAGGGATTAGATTAATTAGTAATTAATCTTACTTAAAAACCCTGACAAGTCTTAAGTATTGAGGGTTTTTGTAACTTTCGCGGAATATTCCTCCAGCTGCAAAACTAACTGTCCATATCATACTCTTCTTTTTATTAATATTAAGATTATAATGGTCGCCTGTCCATATATAAAGAATAAGTGTGTTTTTTAATGACATCTTTTCGTCTTTGATTGAAAAAATATTAGGCAGATAAAGAGACTTTGAGTTATTCTGTTTTCTAAGTAAGGATGCTGCTTCTTCAACTGTAGGCATTCTCCAGTCATTATATCCTGCATATCCTATTTTGTTTTTATTAAGATTAACAATTTTCTTCTCAGCGTCTTTATAATTTAATGTTTTTAGCCAATTCATATTGTCTTCATTTTTTCTAGCCCATGATGTGTCATTTTTTTCCTGAGCCATCCACATTAATTTTGTTCTAAAATCCAATATGACGGTATTGCTATCTATTACCTGTTCTTTGAATCTTCCTTTAAAACTTCCTGTACGGTTTTTTCTTTTATCAAAAAAATCATACTTGAGAATTATTTTTTTGATATCATCAAAATTATCAATCTGTTTAAATTCACTCCTGAGGTTGACATATTTTTTGTTTGCAAATTCACTTTTGTTCTTACAGGAAAAAAAGAAAGCAAATACAACAACGATACAAAACATTAACAAGCCTAATCTTATTCTCATATACATATTATATATAAAAACAAAAAATAATCAAATGATTTTTGAATAAATTTTCTTGACAATATTTAGAGTAGTGTTTAAATTTGGTCCATAGGCTATAACTCCTTCTCTATGTCCTTTCATTACAAAAATCCCCTGTGTTTTATCTCCAATACAGTCTTTTACTGCTATTGCCATTTCATAAGTCCCGTATATCACCCATTTTCCAGTAGAGGGAGTTTTTGATTTTATCATTTCTTCCCATATATTAAGATTATGAAAATGTATAATTGCACCAATATTAGGATTAAGATTATAAATTGCTGCATGGGTAACAGCTTCACTGGATGCATTTAATGCACCTTGTGTTTTTAATGAAAACGCTTCTATTGAAAAATCAAGAACCCGGGTATAATCTACGCCTGTTAATTTTTTAAGATGACCAGTTTGTGAACTTGTAATCAAAAATTGTGGATTATCTGTCTTATGAAGTTTCTGATAATCCTTTCGACAAGAGATATTGCCAAAACCTAGTCCATCATCATAAGCAGCAATGAGATTTAATTCATTTAATGATTTTCTGTATTTTTCAATTATTCTAAATTCGAATACAGGAATTGATGATATTAAATCAAAATCTGACTGATCATATCTTATTATCCCTTCTTTTATAAAATTCATATTATTATACTATCAGAGCGTATGTATAAATACAATATAAACACATTTTTTTTTACTTGACTTTATAGTCGATAAATTATTAAATATGCTTTAAATATGTGGAGGTTTTTTTATATGTATGAAAAAAAAAATATTATAGATGGACTGAATCCTGTCCAAAAAGATGCGGTTTTATACTTTGACTCACCCTTATTGATAATTGCAGGTGCAGGCTCAGGGAAGACAAAGGTAATAACTCATAAAATTGCATATATGGTTTTGGAAAAAGGTCTTACGCCTATGAGTATTCTTGGTGTAACATTTACAAATAGGGCTGCAAACGAGATGAAAGAGAGGATTGAGGAAGTATCAGGGATTGATAAACATCTTTTTAATATTTCAACCTTTCACTCCCTTGGTTTGCGAATATTAAGAGAAACAACAAAATACTCAAATTATGATGAAGAATGGAAGATTATTGATGATAGGGATAGAAAGAAAATAATTGATAATATTATCAAGACTGGTTTTTCTTATTTTACAAGTGATATGCGGGATAGGGTATTAAAAAAAATTGGATTCTCAAAGATGAACTTGAACTATCCAAATAATAAAACGGTATTGTCTGCCCGTGGTTTTGGAGATGATGAAATAAATATATTCTCCAAATATTTTGAATATCAGACAAAGAATAAAGTATGGGATTACGAGGACTTGATATCCCTGCCTGTAATTCTATTACAATCAAATAAAGAAGTTAGACAAAAATATATTGATAAATATAAATATGTGCTTGTTGATGAATTTCAAGATACCAATCCTAACCAGTATATGCTAATTAAATTAATTGCAGGTAATCATAAACAAATTACGATAGTCGGAGATGATGATCAGGCAATATATTCCTGGAGGGGAGCAAATATTAAATTTCTCTTTGATTTTGAAAATGATTTCCCGGGAGTAAAGATTATAAAACTTGAGCAGAATTATAGGTCAACAAAGAGAATTTTGAATTTTGCCAATAATATGATTAAACGAAATAGAACAAGACGGGAAAAACAGATGTGGACAGACAAGGAAGACGGCAGACCTGTTTTTGTAATGGATTCATATTCGAAAGACAAGGAAGCAGAAAATGTAGCTGATCTCGTTGTTTATTTGAAGAAGAAAAAACCTGAAATTTTTCCTATAGCTGTTCTTTATAGAATAAATTCTCAATCACTGGCACTTGAAAATGAATTATTATCAAGAAATGTAAGATTTAGAATATTAAAAGGACTCAGGTTTTTTGATAGAAAAGAGGTCAAGGATACTCTCGCTCTCTTACAGCTTGCCGTTAATCCAAATGATGATCTGTCATTTAATAGGATTACTGACTTTCTTTCTCTTGGAATTGGTCCAAAGGCTTTGAGTAATCTTGTTTTAAAATCTGAAGAAGAAGGTATTTCATTATTTAAAACACTTAAAAACTTTTTCCCGGACAAATTTAATAATAAAGACCTTTTTAGAAAGATTCTTGAATTACATTCAAAAATTGATGAATTGAGTTTTTCAGAGGTATTATCAGTTTTAGTAAATTATTCAGGTTATAAAACGATATTACAGGAAAAAGAAGAAAATGATAAATTATTGAATATAAATGAATTAATTGCTTTTATTGCTAAATGGGAAAGTATGAGAACTGAAGTACAGTTTAGTGATTTAATGGATACAATTACATTAACATCAAATGATTCAGATAAGAAAGATTCTACCGATGTTTTTCTTTTGACTATGCATAATGCAAAAGGTATGGAGTTTCCAACAGTTGTCTGCCTTGGGATAAATAATACTTTTATGCCGTTTTTTTTAAGAAATACAAAAAATATTAAAGAAATGGAAGAAGAACGAAGACTCTTTTATGTTGCTTCAACAAGAGCTATGGAGCAATTAATAATTTCTTCAAATCAGTCATCACCATCAATGTTTTTAGAAAGAATTGATTCATCCTTATACACTTCAGTTGATAATATCTATGAAATAGGAGGAGCTGTTGATGCATTTGCTTCATTATCAAAAGGGACATCAAGTGTTAAGGAAGTCTTTGAAGAAGAAAAATTTATTGAACATGGTTTTTTTGGAAAGGGTAAAATAATTAACCAGTTGAGTGAAAAAAAATATCTAATCCTATTTGAAGGAAAGGGCGAAAAATTAATTGATACATCAATAGTCCCAATAAAATTTTTATAGTATTTTATACTTTAATTTAAGTCAATTATGTATTATAATTATACTATGGAAATGGATGCAAGGAAAAAGATTGAGGATGAGAAGCTCTTTAATATTCT
>JAOZTV010000376.1 GCA_029939015.1 Candidatus Aminicenantota bacterium | reverse complement strand
GGATTAAACCCTGCAATCAGAGCTATTACCATTCGTGCAAATCTGGAAGGCTATCGAGTAATAGGAATAAAAAGAGGCTGGGCAGGACTTGTTGATATGGTTAGAGAAAAAGACGCAGACAATAGCCCATATTATGAGGTTCTTACAAATGAAATAGTAAAGAATATTGGAAGAACAGGCGGAACTTTTTTGCATTCTTCAAGAACAAGGCCAAGTCATATTCCTCAAAATATGGTTCCAGAACATCTAACAGACAAGTATAATGAAGATATTAATGATTTAACAGATGAAGTACTAAAAAACCTAGAATTTCTTGGAATAGATGCATTAATTCCAATTGGTGGAGATGATACCTTAAGTTATGGTGTTCATCTACATTCTCAGGGTTTTAATGTTATTGCAATACCAAAAACAATGGATAACGATGTACCCGGCACAGACTATTGTATTGGTTTTTCAACCTGTGTCAGCAGAACAATAGAAATAGCAAATGCCCTAAGAACAAGTGCAGGCTCACATGAGCGATTTATGGTAATTGAAGTATTTGGAAGATATGCAGGTTATACAGCACTTTTACCAACAATGGCAGGTGCAGCGGATAGATGTATAATACCTGAACACCATTTTGACATGGAACATTTAACCGAACTTCTATCTTATGACAGAAAGAATAATCCCAGCAAATATTCAACAGTCCTTGTATCAGAAGGAGCATTGGACAATAATCAGAATATGACTTTTCAAGACGAAGAGTCCGATATGTTCGGACATAAAAAACTCGGTGGCATTGGAGATATTATAGCGGAAAAACTAAAAGAACTTTCACCAAAATATAATAATGGAAAAAGAGTAAATACAATTACACAAAGATTAGGCTACCTTGTAAGAAGTGGAAGTCCTGATGCTGTTGACTCAATAGTTCCAATGGTTTATGGAAATATAGCATTTGACCTGATACTCGAAAACAAATTCGGTCGTCTTGTATGTTTAAGAAACGGAGAATACGATAACGTCCCAATTGAAATAATAACAAGCAGAAAAAAACAAATTGACGTTGCAAAATTTTATAGTACAGATAGACTAAGACCGGTTTACAAAAAATTCACAGGAATGCCATTCTTTCTAATTACAAATGATTTTTAAAAATTTGCAGAAGTAATAAAATCAATAGTTAACTATGTAAATCTGAAGCCCAACTTCCGATTTACATAGTAAAGCCATCGAATGAATTGGAAGTTATTTTTTTACTCTTTTTGCTAAATCTGTGTAAGGATTAGCTTTGATACATTCTTTATAACCCCTAATAGCTTCAGTTTTATTACCCAATATTTCCATTGTTTTTCCGTAAATAAAAGCATCATAAAACAACCAGAATTTAGTAAAGAAATCTCCCCTACTCATTTGTAATACTTCTTCAAAGCCCTCTTTTGCCATTCTCTCTGCTTCTCGTTTTCTTCCATCAATTGCAAAAAAATATGCTCTGGAAACTTTAGCTAAATGATTTGAAGAGATTGAATTTATTGCAATATCTTTAATATAGAATTTAGCAAGGTCAAGAAGTTTTTGATTAGTATTTTTTTTGTTGAATATACTATCCAAAATAACAGCTCTGGAAAATAATAATCTGAATTCAATTAAAGTGTATGGTGTTGGGCTTTTGCCCCTAAGACCATTAATTGTTTTTACTGCCTTAGTATAATTTCCCTGAAAAATTACTAATGTAGATTCTAATAAACTTTTTACTGATTTATGTATGCTCTTTCCTGTTGCACTACTATAAATATTTTCTATCAAATCTTCTATTGAAATGAAATCGCCTTTTTGAAGATAACAATATGATTTAAATAGATCTCTACCAACTATCAATAATCCCCAAAAAGCCGACATATTATCATCAACTCCTGTTACAAGTCTAATGCTTTTATCAATATCACCCTTTAAAAATTCAATCTCACATCTCTTTTGATATGCGTCAATATTTCCCCGATAAATATCTATACTTTTATTCAATGTATCAATAGCATTTTGATAATCATTTTTTTTGGCATATAGGTCACCTTTATAGTTGAGAAGAGCAGAATTAAGCCATGGATTTTTTATATTTACGTCGAGAGCTTTATTTATATATTTAAGAGCTTTATCCCAATTCTTAGAAAGCATTTTTTCTTTATAATACTTATCTATACAATCATAAACAATATCAAGTGATTTTTTTTCATCCTTAAATTCAATTATTTTACCATCAAATTTCCGAATAATCCTGCCATCATTAAATATTTGAATTAATTCCTCTTTGTTTTGATTATCAACAAAGCTTATACTACCATTTTTATCAAACCAATTATTAGAAATAATATTTGAAGTTCTTGAAATAAAAAATATTTCCCCATTAAAATTAGTTTCCGAAATTTTATTTAAAGATGGCTTCATTATATATTCTATATCTAATGCATTATTATAAAAGCTATTGGTAATCGGTGTATGAAACTGTTTTATTGCAATAAATTTCAAATGTGATATTAAATTATTATAACCATATAATAGAAGATCAGTTGTTGTTTTTTGTTTTTTTTTACTTATTATTGTATATGGTCCCGGATTAGATAAATGAAAAACATTGTTTTTTGAAATAAAATAATTAGCAGTTGGAAACATTCCATATAGATGAGTCTGCATAAACAAAATATCCTTATATCCATCGTTGTCCAGATCTGTTCTTGAAATAAGATTTTTGTTGATTATATAAGTATTTGCAAAATCATAGTATAAATTGCTTAAAGAGTTCTGTCTAATAAAAAAATACTTATTGATTGCTAAATTCTCTTTTTCTTTATTAAATAAAACAATATTTTTTTTATTAGTGTTATCTTTAAAAGATTGAAAGCTAGCATAATGATTTTTAGTTTCAGGCTCTAAAA
>JAOZTV010000087.1:8811-10477 GCA_029939015.1 Candidatus Aminicenantota bacterium | reverse complement strand
GTCTATATGGAAGAGATAGAGCAAAAACTCAAAGAGAAACTACCGGACTTCTTGGGGCACAGATATCAATTATACCCGAAGGTGCTTTAATTGAAAGGGTAATTTTAGGCTCACCTGCTGATAAAGTTAAAAGCAAATTAACCAAAGGAGATGTTATTGCTTCAATAGATGGAGTAATTATTAATGATAAAACAAATTATTATTCATTATTAAATAATAAGGTAAATGAGCAGGTATTACTTGAAGTTAAAAACAAAGAAATAGTAAGAACTGTAATTATCAGACCAAAGGCTTCATTAAGAACTGAACTTTATGAACAATGGGTGAAAGAAAGAAAAAAACTGACTGAAAAATATTCAAATGGAAAACTTGGTTATCTTCATATCAGAGGTATGGATATGAATAGTTTTGAGAGATTTGAACGAGAAATAACTGCAAGTGGATATGGGAAAAAAGGAATTATAATTGATGTTAGGTTTAATGGTGGTGGCTGGACAACTGACTATTTGATGGCAACTCTTAATGTTAAACAGCACTCATACACTGTTCCCCGTGGTGCTTCAAAAAATTTAAAAAAAGAACATAAAAAATTCAGGGAATATTATGCCTTTGGAGAAAGACTTCCTTTTGGTGTCTGGACTAAGCCTTCGATTGCAATTTGTAATGAAAATTCTTACTCAAACGCTGAGATTTTTTCTCATGCTTATAAAACACTAGGAATTGGAAAACTTGTAGGAATGCCAACATTTGGTGCGGTGATATCAACAAGTGGGAAAGGATTACTGGATGGTTCTTTTGTACGATTACCTTTCAGAGCATGGTATGTAAAGGCAACAGATAAGAATATGGAACATGGACCAGCTGTTCCAAATATTATTATAAATAATGCTCCGAACAGCAAAGCAAATGGAATTGATGAGCAGTTGAAAAAATCAGTAGAAGTTTTATTGAAAGAGATAGATTAAATAAAAAAGGGACAAGGTAAAAGGGGAAAGGGATAAGGGTAAAATCATTAGAATTATTAAGAACTCTTATTAAACCTAAATTAAATTTAGGTTTAAATTTTTACTTACCCCTTTTCCCTTATCCCTTTCCCCTTTATTTGTTAATAATTAGCCTTATCAAAATTTACTAATATTGTTACTTTTATTGGTGTTGGTTTGCCTCTTACCAAATATGGTTTATATATCCATTGACTGACTGCATCAATCGCTGACTGGCTTAAAATTGGGTGACCGTCAATAACTCTCCATTTTCTTACTTTGCCAAACCTACCTGTTGTCAATTCAATTATAACATCACCCTTGATACGTTTTTTTAATGCTTCGGGTGGATAAATAGGTGTTACATTTTTTATGAGCTCTATGTCCCCAATATTAACCCTAACTGGGTCTATTTCTTCTTCAACAACATCCCCCAGAAGACTGCCACCCACTATACCACCTTCGTATCCACCTTCAGTTCCACCCTCGGTTCCACCGCCAATACCAAAATCAACATCACTTGTAATAAAAGCTTCATCGTCATCATCAATGATTTTTCCAGGGATTTCTATTGGTACAATTAAAGCACTTACGGGTAGTTCTTTTTTCTCAATAATTTTTTTATCCTTTTTTACTAATTTTGTTTTTTTTTGAGTTTTATTTTTTGCACCTCTCATTGTACT
>JAOZTV010000087.1:0-8711 GCA_029939015.1 Candidatus Aminicenantota bacterium | reverse complement strand
AACAAGAATTCAAGTTTGGTAAAAACTATGATAAGATATTATATGGCATTTTATGAAAAACTTTCGACATATTATGATGAACTCTTTCCGCTTAGAGAATCAAGATTATCATTTGTTTTATCCAATTTATTAAAACCAGATGTTTTAGATATAGGATGTGCAACAGGCGATTTAGCAATAGCTTTATCAAAAAATGATTATACTTTGACTGGTATAGATTTGGATGAAGATATGATTAAAATTGCCAAAAGAAAAATAAATAATAATAAAATAATATTCAAAGTAGAAAATATGTTAAATATAAAATCAATTTTTAAAAATGAAAGTTTTAATTCTATACTATGCCTAGGAAATACCCTAGTACATTTAAAAGATCTTGTTGAGTTCATAGTTTTTTTTAAATCTATTAGAACATTATTAAAAAATAATGGAATTTTTATTATCCAGATAGTAAATTATGACAGAATTTTAAAAAAAGAGATTAGAACTCTGCCTGATTTGAAAAGGGATGGTTTATTATTTGAAAGAAAATATGTTAAAAAAAAGGAAAAAGACAATCTTGAATTTATAGGTATATTAACTATTGATAAAAATGAAAAAAAATTAGTAAGCACCGAAATATTATATCCATTAACATCGCAAGAATTAAAAGAATGCTTAATTGAAGCAGGATTTATAAACATTAAGGTATTTGGTGACGAAAAACATTCTAAATTTACAGAAGAAAGCCCAGCAATTATTGCTGTTATCAAAAAAACTTGACATTATCCGCACATAGAAGTAAACTCGTTTCATGTGCGGATAAGCTACTTTTGAAATGGTCTTATCCGCACATAGAGTTGGAGGGGGTTTATGTTTGTTGGAAGAGAAAAAGAGCTAAATTTATTGAATGATATATATGATTCCAAAAAGAGTGAAATTATTGTGGTATATGGTAGGAGAAGAATAGGAAAAAGTACTCTAATAAAGGAGTTTATTAAGAAAAAAAAAAATTTGGTGCTTGAGGGTATTGAAGGTAAGCGGACTGCTGACCAGATTAAATATTCAACACAAATGCTTCAAAAGCAAATTAATGATCCTGTATTACAAAGTATCTCTTTTAAATCATGGGATAATTTTTTAACCTACATTACTGATAGATTTATAAATAAAAGGAAAGAGAAAAAAATTTTATTTTTTGATGAAATTCAATGGATGGCAAATGATAGATCGACTTTAATTAGTCTTATTAAGTATTATTGGGATAATTTTTGGAAAGATAATAATGTTATGTTAATCCTGTGCGGTTCAATTGCCTCATTCATGGTTCAAAAGGTTGTTAATTCTAAAGCTCTATATGGAAGAATTGGTTCTGAAATTCTATTGAAGGGATTAAACCCAAATGAAGCTGTTGAGCTTTTTAATAAAAAAAAAAGTAGTGAGGAAATATTAAAATACCTGCTAATACTTGGTACAGTACCAAAATATCTTGAAAACATCGACCAGAGCAAGTCATTTAATAAGAATATCAACTCCATGTTTTTTAATAAATTTGGAAAGATGGCAAATGAAATAGAAAAAATGTTTTATAGCCAATTCAAGGAAACCAAAATATACCTTGATATTGTCAGTAAACTCAAATCAGGTATTTTAAGTATGGATGAAATAGCAGGAAAGATTAAAATAAAAAGTGGTGGTGGGCTAAAAAGATATTTAACCAATCTTGAAAATGCTGAATTTATTAAATCACATATTCCCTATAATAAAAAAATAAATTCTAAAATTAAAGCCTATTCACTGTCTGATGAGTATTTATTATTCTATTTTAAATATATAGAACCAAACAGAAGGATTATTAATGAAAGCAGTTCAGAAAAATTATTTGAAACTTTTACATTTAAAAACTTTGAAATTTGGATGGGATTTCAATTTGAAAAATTTTGCATCAAAAATGCTTTAATAATTGCAGAAATTTTAGGGTTTAATGATGAAGTTCTAATTGCATCACCATACTTTGAGAGAGGGGATAATAGTTTTCAAATTGATATGGTTTATATAAGATCTGATAAAGTAATTACAGTTTGTGAAATCAAATATTGGAATAAAGAGGTTACAACTAAAGTAATTGCTGATATGAAAAAGAAAATAAAATTATTAAAAATACCAAGAGGCTATTCAGTTGAAACTGTGTTAATAAGTCTCTATGGTCCAAATCAGTCTTTAAAAGAAGCAGCTTATTTTGACAGTTATGTTGATTTAAAAGATATTTTTAGAATTTAAAAATGATTTTTTTGACTTTATTATTCTATTCTGTTATATTTAAATTTCAGTATGAAATATTCGGCTGAACATGAAATCTAAGGAGGAGAAAATGGATTTTAATTTTATTATTCAAAGAGTTATCGGAATTCTAACAAAGCCTAATCAGGAATGGGAAAAAATAAAGGGAGAACAAACAGATATTGTCAGTTTGTTTATGAAGTATGCTATTGTTCTTGCAGCAATTCCAGCTATAGCAAGTTTTTTCGGTTGGATTGCAATTGGAAAATCTTATATGGGCTATACTGTTAGAATGCCTTTTGGTAGAGGAATATTGCTTTTGGCTTTTACATATATTTTAAGTCTTGCAGGTGTTTTTCTACTTGGATTTGTTATTGATGCTTTAGCTACAAACTTTGGCTCAACAAAAAACCTTGATGAAGCAGTCAAAATTGCAGTTTACTCATCTTCGGCTTCATGGGTAGCAGGAGTACTAAGCATTATTCCAGTACTTGCACCACTTGGATTACTTGCAGGTTTATATTCACTTTATCTATTATATCTTGGAATAAAAATTGTTAAAGCGCCTGCAAAGGATAAAGAAGTTTCATATTTTATTGTTACAATTATTGCTTATATTGTGATTACTGTTATGGTTACAATGTTTGTTTCATTAATTGTATTTGGCAGAATGGGTGGAATGTACTAAAACATAAAAGACAAACCCCATTGAAGATGATGAACTGAAAAACTCATGCCTACATTAGATGTTTTTTTCAGCTCATCAAGATACATATCATGAAGATGGGAGTGGGTAAATTTGTATTCAAGATAAAAGCCTAATCTGTTCCAGGGTTTAAATCTTATTCCTGCTCCTGCTCCAATACCCCAATTTTTAAATCCTGCCTGATAAGAGTAAGCAACTCTTTTAATACTTCCACCTTCAACCAAATCCATTTCAAGATGAGGTATTGCCGGGCCTGCTGAAATATTTACATAAGGCTGAAACCTACCATCCTGAATTTTTTCTGTTTTATCCAGCATCCATCTATATGTAAGATGCAAACTAAGATGATTAACACCATGTGAAACATTAAACATAGTTATATAATCACCAACCCTTACATTTCTATCTACCTGTTCTCCATTGAAAACACCTGTCATATTTAAGTTTTGGTCCATATCTTCAAGAAATACTTTTAGATGAATAAACTCAATGCCAATTCCAATATTGGGGTTACGTTTTAAAAAATGTATAAATCTATAAGCATAATAAGGCTCAGTAAAAGCTTTTAGTGCATCATCAATTTTAAATTTTAATAGTGGTTTTAAAAAAGCATTTGGAATAATTGAGTCATCAGGAAAGAATGATTTGTCAATGAGATTCATGTCTTTAAATGTATAATCATTATTATTATACTTGACATGAAGGTCTGAACTTGAATGCGAGGATATGCCTCTGCTATATTCAAAATAATTTACCGTCATCTTACCTTTAGTTGTAGTTGTTACACCACAGGCATACATCATAAGCACTATCATAATCAATATATATATCTTCAATTTATTTATCTCCTTTTTCAATAATGTACTTAAGAAATTCGTCTGTATATTTTTCTTTTATATTTTTCTTTATTTTTACTGATTTATTTTTATATTTTTCTTTGCTTTTAAAAAAGAATATTTTTGATGAAACATTAAGGATAGCAAAGTCTTGCCATTTATTTTGTGGTTTATTTAAAATTTTATTTGAAATATCTAATATAATATTCCAATAATTATAAGCGATACTGCCTGAAAGTTTATTCTCATTATAATCATTAAATAATTTATGTAATAGTAAAAAATAAAGATTAAAATCATTATATTTCATGTTTTTTTTTAATTCTATGTAATTGTCTTTTTTCACTACCTGCTTTAAAGAGTTGAAATTTTCAATTAATTCTACATTCATCCTTTCAAAAATTTCAACTATATCAATAAAGTATGGTGTTTTTGATAGGACTCGGCTTAATTTTATATATGCAGAGAAATAGTTTTTTGATTTAACAAAAAAAGGGATAGCTTTTAGTTGAGGTAAACCAATTAAAACATTATCAAAAAAAAACTCAGATTGTTTGTTGATAACTTCTCTTTCTGGAAAAAGGATATAATTTTCCTGCTTTACACAGTATTGTAATAGCAAGATACTAATCAAAGACAAAATTAATACCCTATAGGGTAATAAATATTTTCTCATTGTAATTTATACATTATTCAATGGGAAAGTGCAACTGAAACTTGAATTATTTTTATAATTATAGTATTATTCAGATTGGAGTTATTATGGATGAGAAAAAAATTAATTCAATAATAAAGCATGGCAATACTGAGATAATATTTCATGATTATTCTAATATTGAAGAAAATAAGTTTGTATCTGCAATTGAATCCAATGTGATTGATTCAAAAAAAAGTGGTTTGGATGGGCAGTTGTTATTAATTGATATAACCAATTCTTATATCACCACACAGGTACTTGATACATTCAAAAAAGCATCAATTGACATTAAACCTTTTACAAAAAAAATTGCTGTCATAGGAATAAAAGGAATTCAAAAAGTTTTTTTTAAAGTTGTTACAACTTTCGCAAAATCACAAAATATTAAATCATTTAAAAGCAAAACAGAGGCATTGGATTGGTTAATCTTTCCTTAAATTATTTAGACATTTTAACCTGTCAAACTTAATCCTGTCTGCCTTTGAATAAGAACAACCACAATAATCCTGTCTTTTTACATTAAGTTTTTTCCCCATTTCTTTTCCAATGTTAAAACCATTTTTCTTTTTAAAGCTTTCTCCAAGAAATTCAATTCCATAATTTTCACTGAGAGCATAACCTTCAATATTTATCTGGTCTGTATTCTTATGTGGACTTATTGAAAGGGTAGAAGTTATAATATCAAAGTTGTTTTGTTTTGCATATTGGAAAGTTTTTTCTAACCTGAATTTATAACAAAGTGAACATCTCTTACCTCTTTCCGGTTCTTTTTCATATCCCTTTATAAATGAGAACCAGTCTTTCATGTCGTATTCTGCATAAACTATATTCCAGTTATAAATTTCTGCAATTTTCTTTAATTCCTCTTTTCTAAATTCATATTCTTTTTTTGGGTGGATATTAGGATTATAGAAATAACCGGTAACATCATATTCCAATCTAAGTTTTTCATATACATAAAGCCCGCAGGGCCCACAACAGATATGAAGTAATAATTTTTTCACAATTATTTAATACTCCTATATTAGTTTGCCAATTTCATACATAATAATGCAAGCACTGACACCTGCGTTAAGCGATTCAATCTTTGATTTTTGAGGTATTTTTAATGCAGGATATTTTAAGAATAATTCTTTAGAAATACCCTTTCCCTCATTCCCTATAATTATTAAGCATGGAAAATTTATCTGTTCAACGTCAAGTGTTCTTGCAGATTCTTTAGATGAAGTTAGATAAACGTTAAAATTTCTGATTTCTGATTTTTTTAATAAATCACTCAATTCTGAAAATGATTGGTGATTTATATCAAGAATAGCTCCCTGACTTCCTCTTAATAATTTTCTGTTATTTTGCTTAACACAATCTCCTGTAAAAACAATATTCTGTATTCCAAATGCAGAGGCACATCGAAGTATTGTTCCTGCATTTGCAGGATCCTGTATGTTGTCTAAAGCAATTATAGTTTGAGCCAATGAGAAGTTTACTTTACTTTTTTTAATCTTTATAAACACTATAAATCCTGAATAATCTTTGAAATCAGATATTTTTTTCATAACCTGATCAGATACTATCCAGATTTCATCAATATTTGTGATTTGAGATAGAAAAGCTTCATTTTCTTTAGTAATAATCAATTTTGAAATTTTCGTTTTCTTTTTTAAAATATCCTTTACAAGCTTTTCGCCCTCAAATATATAATAATCTTCTTTTTCACTCAGCAGGGTTTTTAGTTTGCTATTTGATCTTGATTCTATTCTTATGTTCATTTATTCTTTAAAGTTTTTTCCCATTCATAAGCTGATTTTACAATAAAGTCTATGTCATCATATTTTGGCGTCCATCCAAGGGCGTTTCTTATTTTTGTTGAATCTGCAACAAGACCTGGAGGATCACCATCACGTCTTGGGCTATTTTTAACTTCAAAGTCAATACCTGTGATTTTTTTTATACTTTTAACGACCTCAAATACAGAACTTCCTTTACCATATCCGCAGTTGAAAATATTGCTTGTTTTTTCTGTTTGTAAATGCTTTAGGGCAAGAATATGGGCATTTGCAAGGTCATCAATATGAATATAATCCCTTATTGCTGTTCCGTCAGGAGTATCATAGTCAGTACCAAAAACTTTTAATCCGGGATAATTTCCCAGAGCTGCCCTTAATGCAAGGGTAATTAAATGTGTAGGCTTTTCATAGTCCTGACCTATTTTGCCACCTCTATCTGCTCCTGCAACATTAAAATACCGCAATGCGATATAGTTAAAACTTTTTGTTGCATTGGAAATGTCCTTTAAAACCATTTCGGTAACCAGTTTTGACTTTCCATAAGGGTTAATGGGAGCTAATTTATCTTCTTCGGTTATAGGTAATTTTTCAGGGTTTCCATATATTGCAGCAGTTGAGGAAAACACAAAATTTTCTATTTTTTCTTCTACACAGGTTTCAATTAATCTTAATGAGTTGATAGAATTATTATTATAATATTTAAAAGGATCTTTTACAGATTCTTCAACCACAATTGAGGCTGCAAAATGTATTACACTCTTTATATTATATTTCTTAATAGTTTTTGAAACGAGTTCTTTATCAGAAATATTGCCCTCAATAAAATCTCCATATAATACAGAATCTCTATTTCCGGTTGAGAGGTTATCATAGACTACAGGATTATATCCTGCATCATATAAATCTCTGACTATATGACTCCCAATATAACCTGCACCACCAGTTACTAATATATTTTCTCTATTCATATTATTTTATACATTCAACTCGTAGTCTGTACCACAAGCGGATATTTCTACATCCTTTACACCAACCGATAAGAGTTCTTTTTTGAGATTTGCAAGAGCATCATCTTCTCCATGTACAAGAAATACCTTTTTTAATTTTTTAAGATCATAATTTTTTATCCATTCTTTTATTTCATTATAATCAGCATGAGCAGAAAAGGCATTGAGTTTAACTACATCAGCCTTAAGTTTATACATCTTACCAAATATTTTAATTTCTTTTTCCCCATCTACAATTTTTCGTCCTAAAGTATGTGCTGCCATATAACCAACAATTGCTATTGTATTATTCGGGTTTTCTACATTATTCTTAAGATGATGTAGAATTCGTCCATTTTCCGCCATTCCACTTGCAGACAAAATAATTGCAGGTTTCTTATAGTTATTGATATCCATAGATTCTTTAACAGAGGATGTATATTTAATATTATCAAAACCAAATGGATTTATGTTTTTTGAAATAAATTCATCATAAGTTTCTTTATCAAAACATTCAGGATGAAGTTTAAAGACAGATGTTGCATTTATTGCCATTGGTGAATCAACAAAGATTTGTATCTCAGGTATTTTCTTTTCCAGCATCAACGAGTGAATAATATATATTATTTCCTGAGTTCTCTCAATAGTAAACGCAGGTATGATTACCTTACCATTTCGCTTATATGTTTTATTAATAGTTTCTGCCATATCATCTTTTGCCATTCCGAATGATTTATGTAATCTATTACCATAGGTTCCTTCTAAAACCAGATAATCAATATCGGGCATAATTTCCGGATCTTTTATGATTGGAAGTTTTCTTCTACCAAGATCTCCACTAAAACCAATTTTTACCTTATCGTTGATATTTACATATATCATAGATGAACCAAGTATATGTCCCGCATCATAAAACTCTGCTGTAACACCGGGAATTGGATAGAATGGACGATGATAATTAATAGTTACAAAATTTGATATAGTTTTTATTGCATCGTCTGAATCATAAAGAGGTTCTCTAACTTCAAGATTTCTCTCAGGATGTTTTAAAGCTTTTTTTTTAATATACTCTGCGTCTTTCTGTTGTATATATGCACTGTCAAGAAGAATGATATTAGCAATATCCCTTGTTGCCGGAGTTGAGTAAATATTCCCGTCAAAACCATTTATATTTAAAACAGGAAGAGCGCCTGAATGATCAAAATGTGCATGCGTTAACATGACAGCATCAACCTTTGATGGATCAAACAAAAGGTCATGGTTCTTCTCATAAGATTCATTCCGTCTTCCCTGAAACATACCGCAGTCAATCATCAAAGTTTTATCATCAACCTTCAAAAAATGTTTGGAACCGGTAACTTCGAGACAGGCTCCAAGAGACTTATAATTTATTTTCATTTTATTTCCTCCATAAATATATTATTAATATATAATTTACACTAT
>JAOZTV010000086.1:7031-10523 GCA_029939015.1 Candidatus Aminicenantota bacterium | reverse complement strand
ATTATTATAAAATATTTTATTGCTAATTGCAAGTTGTACTTTCAATTAGCAATAACATTTGTTATATTTATTCTAATCTAAATTGAACAATTATTTTGGATGAAAAATAAATATTAACTAATAAGAAAAGTGCTAACCTTACTCTTTTCTATCCAAAACATCCCTGATAGCCTCTGCCAGTTCTCTTTTTATTACAGGTTTCATTATAAGTGCACTTATTCCCTGAACTTTATAGTTATCCTTATTAATTCCGCTACTGAATCCGGTACAAAGTATCACTGGTATATCAGGTCTTATTTTATGTATTTCAGAAGCGAGTTTAACGCCTGTCATATTTGGCATGGTCATATCTGTTATAATCAGATCATATTTATCAGGATCTGCCTTAAATGCTTCCAGGGCCTCAATACTACTACTTCTGCTGTGGACCTGATAGCCAAGCCTATTGATCACTTGAGTACCAAGTTCAACAAGTGAGACATCGTCATCTACAAATAAGATCTTTTCATTATTTCCCATTACTGCAGTTTGATCGGTGTCAGTAGAAGCTAATTTTTCAGTATTATCACTATCAGGAACAGGAAAATATACATTAAAAACAGTTCCTTTTCCGGGTTCTGAGTATACTTTTATATCTCCACTATGACTTTTTATGATCCCGTAAATAACTGCAAGACCCATACCTGTTCCCTCATCTACATCTTTAGTTGTAAAGTATGGTTCAAATATCCTTTCTATTATTTCCTGGTTCATACCGGTACCAGTATCACTAACAGTCAATTGCTGGTAAACTCCGAACTGCAGGCCTGCTAAAATAGAACTCTCTTTATCAAGTACAACTTCTTTTAAGCTTATTTCGAGAACTCCGCCTTTCTCTTTCATTGCAAAAGCAGCATTTGTGCAGAGGTTCATAAGCACCTGGTTGATCTGTGTAATATTACCGAATATCTGCCCGCAATCCTCTTCTATATTAAATTTGATCTCAATAGTTGTTGGGATAGTAGACCTGAGAAAACTAGCAGTTTCTTTAATAATTTCTCCAATATTTACAGATATCATGGTTTGCTCATCTTTCCGGCTAAATGCCAGGATCTGCTGAACCATTTCTTTTGCTCGCTCTGATGCTTTCATTACACGCTGCAGGTTAATTATTACCTTTTTTGTATCAGTAAGGTCGTCCATGGTCAGTTCGGTATAACCCATTATCACTCCCAGAATGTTGTTGAAGTCATGTGCAATACCTCCAGCCAAGGTTCCGATTGCTTCCATTTTTTGGGCTTGTTGAAGTTGGTTTTTGAGTTTTTCCCTTTCTATCTCTATATCTTTTTTTTCAGTAATATCTTGAATTGTTCCTATTAAACCGGTTGTTCTTCCAGTTTTATCCTCGATTGTCACCCCTAAACCGTGTACCCACCTTGTTTCACTATCGGAATGACGGACTATTTTATATTCTTTGTTGAAAGGTATTCCACGACCAATTACTTCATCTGTCACATAACTAATCATCTCATCTGCAGATTCCGGGTGTAATAATTCTGTCCAACCTTTAACTGTCTTTTCATAGGTATCATCAATTCCAAAAATATCATCACAAACTTCTGAAGTTATCCAAACATCCCTAGGATAAAATTCAGACTGATATGATCCAATTAGGGCAGCACGCTGAGACTCTTTAAAGAAGAACTCGCTTTCCCTCAATTTTTCTTCCACCTGCTTACGTTCTGTGATATCTCTGTAATTGGCAATTACACCATTAATTATAGGATCATCAAGTTTGTTAACTGCAATGAGTTCAATATCAGAGTATGTACCATTTTTAGATCTATATCTATATTCAACTTTAATACTTGCATCTGATTTATTAATTACATTTAGAAGTTCATCTCCTATCCGTTCTTTATCATCTGGATGCACTGTAACCAAACCATGCTTACCGATAAGATCTTCAGGAAGCCATCCAAAGTGTTTTGTAATATTTGGACTTTTATAGGTAATAATGCCACTTTTATCAAGGATGACAATTACATCAGATATATTGGCAACTAATCTGGAAAGTTTAGCTTCATTTTCCCGTAAAGAATTTTCAGCAAATATCTTATCTGAAATATCTTCATGATTAATTACAATATTAGTTACTTTATTGTCAGAATTTTTTAATGGATAAATTTTAGTATTTAACCACCTGACTCTCCCAACCCCATCTGCCTCAGTTTTTCCGGATGAATTGAACATATATGGAGGCAGTTTAACAATCTGACCCGCATAGGCTTTTTTTATGAAAACGATAAGTCCTGTATCCACTACTTCCTTACTTTTTAAAACATTAAATTTCCCGACAGTCCTTGATCTTCCCTCAGGGAATTGCCATAATTCTTCATAAGCCTTATTTACTTCAATTAGAAGCCCATTAATATCGTAAAGCTCGTATACTGATGGGGATTGTTCTGTAATTTTTTTAAATTGTTCTCTTGTTTCTTTTAAAGTTTTTTCAATTTTTTTTCGAGCTGTTATATCATGCGAAAATACCAAGAAATGACCATCTTGCTCCGGGTAATAATTAGTACTTACTTCAACATTATAAACTTCCCCATTTTTTTTTATATGCTTGGTTTCAAAACGATCATAGCCCTGTTCAATGACTTTTTTTATTCTGGCAGCTACATTTACCTTAGTTTCAATAGCCTCCAGATCAGATATATGCATTGATATAAGTTCGTTTTTAGCATATCCACTCATCTGACAATAAGCATCATTTACTTCAAGTAAAAACCCCTTTTTGTCGACTATCCAGAAACCTTCATTGGTTGTCTGAAGAATTGTTTTATATTTTTTTTCACTTTTTAAGAATGCTTCCTCTGCTTTTTTCTGGTCAGTAATATCTTTAAATACACAGTACGTTTGTTTAAAACTTCCATCCGGATTATATCCAACACAACCTTCAAAGGAAATATCCAGGTAATGCCCTTTCTTATGTTTTATTTTAAATTGAACATCATGTACGTATCCTCGCTTTTTAAATGCAGGGAAATTCTTTTCAAAATGAGGCTTCCAGTCAGGATGAAGAAAATCCTTATAGAATTTACCAATAACTTCTACCCTCTTATAACCCAGTGTTTTTAACCATTGAGGATTTGTATCAATGAAACGTCCATCTGCATCTAGTGATTGATAAGATAACGGTGCATTATCAAACAGAGCTCTATACTTTTCTTCACTTTCTCTCTGTTTTTCTTCATTTTTTTCCAATTCACTGTTTTTTTTACGCAGTTCTTCCAGTTCAAGGATTATATCCTTTTTATTGATGCTATCATCTCTATTATTTTTAGGCATTTTATCTCCTATGAATAGACAAATATATCAACAAAAAATATGATTGTCAAGAAATAGTGAAGTTTTTAACATTATTAATATGGTTCTCCGCCAAAATGTCTGGGTAGTTCGCTTTGCTCACTATACAAATTCAGGCGTTCTGAATTTGTCGAACCTGTTTCT
>JAOZTV010000086.1:0-6931 GCA_029939015.1 Candidatus Aminicenantota bacterium | reverse complement strand
GTTTCTACCGGGGTTCTCATCCCTGATAGTTGAATTACATTAGATTTAGTTCTTTTTAGTTTTAGGTGTAATTCGGAGAGTCAGGGATTCGAACCCCGGGAACCCGCAAAGGCTCAACGGTTTTCAAGACCGCCGCATTCAACCACTCTGCCAACTCTCCAGAATGAATATGAATTGTATCAAAACTTTGCATTTATGTCAATTTATTTTCTTTGCTTTTTTTATTATTAACCTGTATAATGGTTATTATTTTTTGGAGAAAAAATTATTGAGTAACTTACCTAAACTTGTTGTTAGTGATATTGGTGGAACGCTTATTGGCGATAGTAGTATTATACCTGAATTTACGGGTAAAACTTTTGCTGAAATGACTAAGCGTGATATTCCTGTTGTACTTATTACTGGGTTTAATTATCATACTACAAAGGCTTATGCTAAAAACCTTGATAGAGATACTATTTTGATGCCTCAGAATGGTACCTTATGTTTAAAAAAGGATGAAGTTATTTGGGAATATGGTATTGATGCTGATCCTGTGAAAGAGATTTATGATTTTTTAGATAAAGAACAGCTTCCTATTATTATTTATAAGGGTATTGAAGATAATTTTGAAGTACAATATCTGGGACGTGGATTTATTGAGCGTGGTTATCCTTTTGTTGAGATTGATAATTTAGATAATTATAATAATATTACAGGTATTTCAACTATTATTCCTTTTGATAAAATTGACATGATTAGTTCAAAGGTTAAAAATATTATTGGAAATAAATTCCAAATGATACGAGTAAAGGAAGAAAAACATTATTGGCTTGAAATTACTCCTAAAAATGTTCGTAAGGATCTTGCAATTAAGAGGTTTTGTGAAGAAAATTCAATTTCTTTGTCAGATGTAATTTTTTTTGGTGATAATTATAATGATCTTGAACTTTTACGAATTGTTGGAACTCCTGTTATCGTTGAGAATGCCGTTATTGACCTGAAAAATGAGTTTGCAAATATTTGTAAACCTGTTTATGAAGAAGGTGTTGCTATTTATTTACAAGAATTATTTAAACTTAAAAATGAAAAATAAAAAAATTATTACTAGACCTGATTTTGATGGAGTTGTTTGTGCACTCTTGCTTATTGAAGCAGAAAATGCAGACAAGAACATTATGTGGACAGAACCAAATGAGATACAAAATAATGAAGTTGAAATAGAAAAAAACACTATAATAGCAAATTTACCATATAATAAGAATTGTTCTTTATGGTTTGACCATCATTTGTCAAATATTATTAAAGATGATTTTGTCGGTAAATTTAAAATTGCACCATCTGCTGCAGGTGTTATATTTGATTATTATAAGGAAAAAGGTTTTAAATTCAAAAAGGATTATAAAGCATTAATAGAGGAAACTGATAGAATTGACTCTGCTCAACTTACCAGAGATGAAATATTAAATCCAGAAAAATATCCGTATATTGCGCTCTCAATGACTGTTTCGGCCTTAGATGATGCTGATGATTACTGGAATAAAGTTGTAAGATTATTAGGTGAAGTTAAAATAGATGAACTTATAAAAGACCCTGAAGTTAAAAATGAGATTGAAAAATTAAATCATAAAAACACAGAGTATAAAAAAATACTTTTAGAATATACTAAAATGAATGCTCAGGTTTCTATTACAGATCTTAGAAGTTTCAAACAACCCCCAAATGGAAACAGATTTTTAGTATTTTCACTTTTTCCAAAATCTAATGTAAATGTTAAGATTAGATATAATAATGATAAAAGTAAAGTTATTGCCAGTGTTGGCCATAGTATATTTAATAAAAACTGTAATGTTAATTCAGGTGTTTTAGTTGCAAATCATGGTGGTGGTGGTCACTTTGGTGCCGGTTCATGTAATTTCCCTTCAGAAGAGATGGAAGCGCATATAGATGATATTATAGAAACTTTAGTTGAAAATAAAAAAATATCAAATGGTGAATAATTAATTACACCTTTGTCAGGAAAAAATGATACAAATACAAAACTTAAATTGCTCATTAGGAATAAGAGAATTATTCACAGATATTAACTGGACAATTAAGAATAAAAAAAGGACTGCACTTCTTGGTCCCAATGGAGCAGGCAAGACAACACTTCTTAGAATACTTACAAGAGAAAATACTATTGATTATTCTGGTAATATAAAATATCCAAATAATTTTAGAATTGGGTATCTGCCACAGGAAGAAATTGACCTTGGAGAAGGGACAATTCTTAGTAAGGTATTGGATAGCTTTGAAGAATTAGTTATAGTTGAAAAGAAGATTGATATAATTCAAAAAAAACTTAATATTATTGGTATTTCCGAACAGGAAGAGAATAAGTTATTAAGACAATTGGATGATGAACAGAGGGTTTTTGAATCATTGAACGGTTATGAAATTGAGTCAGAAGCAAAAAAAATACTTTCAGGTCTTGGGTTTAAGTCTGGTGATTTTTTGAGAAATATTTCTGAATTCAGTGGTGGTTGGAGAATGAGAACCTATCTTGCAAGTATTCTATTAAAAAAACCAGACCTCTTATTGCTTGATGAACCTACAAACCATCTTGATATTGAGTCTATGGAATGGCTTGAAAAATATCTTATAAATTTTAATGGTACGGTAGTGTTTGTCTCACATGACAGATTTTTTATTGATAGAATATCAGAAGAAATTGTTGAGATAGACCATTCTAGGATGGAATTTTATTCTGGCAATTACAGCTTCTATATCAATAAAAAAGAAGAAAAAGAAAAACAATTAGAAAAGAAATGGAAAGAACAAAAAGAGGAAAGAGAAAGACTTGAAAAATTCATAAATAGATTCAGGTATCAGGCAACTAAGGCAAAACAGGTGCAAAGCAGAGTAAAAGAGCTTGAAAAACTTGAAGTTTTACCGATTTTAAGAAAAAAGCATACATTTAATTTCTCAATTTCAGTTAGTGAAAAGAGTTATAATGAGGTTCTTACAATTCAAGATGCTTCTTTTAAATATGACAAAGACTGGGTTTTAAAAGATATGAATTTCAATCTTTATCGTGAAGAAAAAATAGCACTTGTTGGAATAAATGGAGCAGGTAAAACAACAATGACCAAACTTATTGCAAAGCAGCTTATTGCAAATAAGGGTAAATTTTTATTAGGTGAAAAGGTTAAAATTGGATACTATGCACAACATCAGGTTGATTCTCTTAATCTGGATAACTCAATCTATGATGAAATAATGGAAACGACTGCATTGTCCATAGTTCCAAAGATTAAGGATGTCCTTGGCTTATTCCAATTTAAAGGCGCTGATATAAATAAAAAAATCAGGGTTTTATCAGGTGGGGAGAAAGCAAGGGTTTCACTTGCAAAGATACTTATCTCACCTGTTAATTTCCTAATAATGGATGAGCCAACAAACCATTTAGATAAAGAGTCAAAGGCTGCCTTAGAAAAAGCTCTTATTGGTTATAATGGCACATTAATACTTATATCACATGACAGGTATTTCTTAGATAGAATTGTCTCTAAAGTAATAGAAATAAAAGAGCATCATCTTAATGAATTTTCTGGTAATTATTCATATTATTTAAAGAAAAGGGATAATATAAAAATTCAGGCTATAATAACAAATCAACTTGATGATACTAAAAACAATACAGACATAGAAGACATATCAATTGACAAAAAAGAGAAAAAAAGACTTGAAGCTCTGGGAAGACAGAAGATAAGCAAAGAAAGAAATATAATTGCCAAAAAAATCACAGAAATTGAAAAAAGAATCATCGAATTTGAAACAAGGGAAGAAGAAATAAAAGAACTTATGTTAGATAGTAAAACCTATGAAGACAAAAAACTTGTTGTAAATATACAAAAAGAATTATCAGAAATACAAAAAAAATTAGAAGCTAATTATAATAATTGGGAAATCCATCAAAAAGAATTTGAAGAATTGATGGAAACAATTATTTAGAACACAGGCAAAAAGACAAGGAGTAGTTCAAAATTTAAAAGAAAAATAATTTGCTCAATTTTAGCAACATTTTTTAATAATATTAGGTTATAATGATTTATGAAAAATAAAAAAGGTGATTTTTGGAAGTCAGTTTGGAATAAAAGAATGTTAATCTGTATATTTACAGGCTTTACATCAGGTTTACCTTTATATATTTTAATATCACTGTTGCCTGCCTGGATGCGTTCAGAGGGTATTAGTTTGAAAAGTATCGGGCTCTTTGCATTAATTGGCATTCCATATACATGGAAGTTTTTATGGGCGCCCGCAATGGATAAATATGTTTTACCTTTTTTGGGAAGAAGAAGAGGCTGGATGCTTTTGTCTCAAGTTGGACTCCTGCTCTCTATTGCAAGTTTCGGTTTTTTTGACCCAAAAATTTCCTTATTAAGTATAGCAATTATTGCATTATTTGTAGCTTTTTTTAGTGCCAGTCAGGACATTGTTATTGATGCATATAGAAGAGAATTACTTCCTGATAAGGAATTAGGCTTTGGAAACTCTATTCATGTAAACGCATATAGGGTATCAGGGTTAATCCCAGGTTCGCTTGCATTAATACTTGCAGACTCAATGGAGTGGAAATTTGTTTTTTTAATAGTTTCAGCCTTTATGGGGGTTGGTATAATATTAACTTTTTTTATTACTGAACCAAATTTATCATCAAAACCAAGAACATTAACAGAAGCAGTTGTAGAACCATTTAAAGAATTTATTAACAGAAAAGGTTTAAAAGGAGCATTTTTAATTCTTGCTTTTATGTTTCTTTATAAAATTGGAGATAATATGGCAACAGCTCTTGCAACACCTTTTTATCTTGATATGGGGTTTACACTATCTGAGATTGGAATAATAGCCAAAAATGCAACTCTTTGGCCTGCAATTATTGGCGGTATTCTTGGCGGATTATTAATGATTAAAATTGGTATCAATAGAGCCTTATGGATATTTGGTTTTGTACAAATATTTACTATTTTGGGTTTTGTTTTTCTTGCACAGGCAGGTAATGATAAAATTGTATTAGCAATAGTCATCAGTTTAGAATATCTTGGTGTTGGACTTGGAACAGCAGCATTTGTAGCTTTTATTGCAAAATCCACGCATCCAAAATATACAGCTACACAACTTGCATTATTTACTGCATTTGCCTCTCTACCTCGTACCTTTGCAAATTCTATCGTTGGATTTATTGTAGAATCTTTTGGTTGGCAAAATTTTTTTATTATTTGTACAATAATTGCAATTCCTGGAATTATACTACTATTCTGGGTTGCACCTTGGAATGAAAAAGAAAAAATAAAAGTATAGATTTCACTTGAATATTTTATTTTTTTATCTATAATATCTATGAGGATATTACATGAAATACGATGTATTAATAATAATACTAGCGGGTGGTGAAGGTTCAAGACTGCAACCATTAACAAATTTTCGTGTAAAACCTGCTGTTCCAATTGGTGGGAAATTCAGGTTAATAGATATTCCTTTAAGTAATGCTGCAAATTCCGGCTTTAAAAAATCAATTATATTAACTCAGGGCAAAGATGCTTCTTTAATTAGGCATCTTAAAGATGTATGGTATTCGGATTCAAGGTTTGGAATATCTGTTGATATCGTATCGCCTCAAATTGCAGGAAAAACTCATAAAGGAGATGCTGACGCTGTCAGAGAAGCAATAGAAACAATCAACTCTATGAAACCGGATTATATATTGATTGTTCCCGGAGATCATTTATTAAAGATGAATTATTCAAGCTTTATTGATTTTTTACATTTTTCCAAAGCTGATGTAGCTATTGCAATTAAACCTGAACCTGTTCAATTAGCTAAACATCTTGGTTCAATAAAATTAAATTCAAAAAATATGATTATAGATTTTAAAGAAAAGGATATTACTGCACCATTCAAATATATAGATACAGATGGAAATGAAGTTTTTAATGCATCAATGGGGATTTATGCTTTTAGAAGAAAAGTTTTAATAAATTCATTAAAAAACAAAGGTAATTCTTTTGGAAAGGAAATAATACCTGATATGTTAAATAATAAAAAAATGATTGGCTATAATTATAAAGAGCATAATATAATTATCGATAGAATCAAACTCAACGTTAATGAATACATGATTGATAGTAAAGGTAAAAGTTCAGATTCAGATTATTGGAAAGATGTTGGAACAGTAAAAGAATATTTTAAGGCAAATATGGATTTAGTGTCAGTTAGTCCAAAATTCAATCTATATGGAGAAAAGTGGCCCATTTATACTCAGAATTATAATCTTGGCCCGGGAAAAATCATTAAACCTCATGGAAGTGGATATATAAATAACGTTTTATTAAGTGAGGGATCTTTTTTAAGCGACACAGATGCCTTATCAGCTGTTATTTCGCCCAAGGTACTAATTGACAAATCGAAATTTAACAGAGTTATTGTTTTCAATAATAGCCGGATATACGAATGTGATATAAAAAACACTATAATAGACAAAAATGTAATATTAAAAAATATGCAAATTGGATATGATGAGGATGAAGACAGGAATAATGGTATTTATATTGATCAAAATTCAAAAATAAGAATCGTTCCTAAAAATTATGACCATGCTATAAGATTTTTTGAAAAATAAATGAATTAATATTCTATGTTTTTTTTATACTCTTCTAATTCTTTTCTAATATTTTTTGATATTACCGTATCTTTACTATCCCATGAGACTGATTCCTCAGCATCAGTGATATTAAATATCCCCTCTACCTTAAATGGCAAATTATAATCCTTTTTTTTATAAAGTGATATCCGGCTTGTATTCATAGCACCAATAATATTTGCAAAACTTCTAACATTTTCAATAATAGGAAGATGTATATCTTCAAATACAGTTTTTATATCAGGAGTATTTTCAATATATTTTTCA
>JAOZTV010000375.1 GCA_029939015.1 Candidatus Aminicenantota bacterium | reverse complement strand
AATGGATTAGGAGTTGAATCAGCAGGATACTCATAATTTCCTGTTAACATTTCTGCTTCTGTAACATTAATATCACCTAAATTTCTTTTTGTTGAAATTCTTGTTGAGATATTGAAATTAAATACATTAGTTACATTTACACTAAACTGCAGATTAGCTTTCCCAAGTTTTAAATTATATTCTGCATAGAGATCAGCATTATATAACATTGGAGTTCTTCCTAAATTGCCTCTATTATAAGGCATAATTTCCATTGTATAAACACCCCATTCCTCAGTTAAAGGCGTTCCACTCATAATATTTGCTACAGTTCCTATAGTTAAACCAAATGGGAACATATAACTTCCATAAGCCTTTAAAACATGAGTTCTGTCAGTTGCAAGTGTTCCATCAATCTTATTTAATTCTTTATCAAATGCCATAAACCAAAGATCATAATATCTTTGTACATTCGGAGAAGTTCTACCAACACCACCTGCAACGATTTCATCAGATGAAGCAAGTCCCGCATAATTACCTGTCAATCTACTCCAAGTATAAGAAACGCCACCCATCCAGTTATTGCTGAATCGTTTATCTAGACCAATATTAACTGCATAATATTCTCTTTTTGCTTTTGGAGTATCAGGATATGTATTATCAAGCTTACCACCATTATTTTCAGTTAATGTCCATCCAAATCCTGGATTTGCCGTATAATAGAATTCACCTTCAGGTGTAAGAATTCCTACATCTTCAATTGCATATCTGAGATGTTTATTTACTAATCTTACAGATAAAGAAAGATTATCGGATAATTTGTTTTCAAAGCCAAAAGATATTGCCTGTTGAGACATAGGCTTAAGACCTGTATCTGTAGAATCAAAAGAAGGGATTCTATGGTTATTTACAAGATATAATTCGGATTCAGGAAAGTTTCCAAGAGTATATGTATTAAAGTCAGCATTATTAATTGGATAATAAGCACTCTGATAATTTAAACCACCATACGAACCTATTGCCATTGCAAGTTTCATAACATCATAGAAAACGCCATAACTTCCAAATACTTTAAAGCTTGAATCACCCTTTACATCATATACAAAGCCTAATCTTGGTGCAAGTTTATCTTTAAAACCAAAATCAAATGCATTTAAACCTTCATATTCAGGGTCACTTGAATATCCAGGAATAACTTCTGATTCAGCTCTTAGACCAAAGTTTAAAGTTAGTTTTTCTCCAATAGTCCAGCTATCCTGTATATAAATATTAAACCTATTACTATAAGCTGTATATTCTGAACCATATTTACCAGTAGCTCCGTTTCCAATAACTCTCATAAAACCATATTTTCCAGCTTCATAGGTGGTTCCATATATATTTGGTGTCAAACCAAAATAGAATAAAACAAGAGGTTGTTGAAAAGCATTATTTACATCCTCACCTTGTCTTACAAATTCACCACCAATTTTCAATGAATGTTCTCCCGCAAGATTAAAATATAAGGTATAATCTACACCAATATTTTTTCGTTCTGCAACCTGATTTACAATTGCTTCACTTTCTCCAAAACCACGATTTGACCATCCATAATAATGCTTATAAGCATCTGGTATATCTTCAAATCCCTGATTACTTAAACCTCTAAAACTATACCATGGAGTTGTAGCTATTTCTGTTAAATTATTTTTCTGATTGGAATAGAATAAACCGGCTCTAATATTCAACATTGAATTGTTTCCAATAGTTATATCCAATGAAGTTGACGCTGAGTAATTTGGGAAGTCATAACCATGATTAACAAAATCCTGATCATAATTACCATAAGGTCCCCATTCTGTTCCATTATTAACAATATCAAACCCTCTATACTGATAATAATTATTTAAATAACTTGCTGACCATCTCACATTACTTAAAATTTGTGCAGTTACTTTAAACATATAATTCATACTTGTATATTTAGTTTCATGATCTTTTACATCATTTGAATCTACATATTCAACATGATTTTTATATGTTGAAAGTCTAGGCATAAATGAACCAAAAAACCAAACCTTGTCTTTTAGGAAATAACCACCAAGGCTGACACCAGCTTCAATTCTAGTATCAGACCTATCACCAAATAAGGTTTTATAGTCATAGTATTTACCAACTGTTGCATCTTCCTTATCTACGGATAGTACATCTCTTGGTGTTCCTCTTAATGCATTTCCACTAAAATATGCAATAAGATCTCCATGAAATTCATTACCACCAGATCTTGTTACAGCAGATATAACTCCACCAAGAGATCCACCAAATTCAGCCATATATCCACTAGTTTTAACCTGAACCTCTTCAACAAAATCAAAAGTTGCTCCCTGTTTTTGACTACCATCAATTAAATCTGTTACAGCTACACCATCAATATAATACATGTTTTCAGAACCACTTGCACCATCAACCTGCAAACCACTTGCCAAAGCTTCATTTTGAACTCCAGGAATTGCAGTTACCAAACTTGTAAAATCTCTTCCTTTTGGTAATGAATCAAATGTTTTTTTATCAATATTCATTCCCTGAGCAGCACTCTTTACATCAATCAAAGGAGTAGAGCCTTCAACTATAATTGTTTCCTTTAACTTTTTTAATTCCATAACAATTTGCACTCTCAAGGTTTGTTCTAATTTAAGAGCAATATTAGATTTTACCATTGTTGCAAATCCTTCAAGTTCATAAATAACTTTATAAGTACCAGCACTTAAATTCATCAAACGGTATATACCATTTTCATCTGAAATTGAAATTGATTTACCAACCATTTTTGGATTTGTTGCTGTTACCATAACTCCGGGAATAGCAGTCCCGTCTGCTGTTACTACCTTACCTGTAATTTTTGCTGTACTTGACTGAGCCATCATAAACATTGACAATAAAGCAATAAGCAAAACTACAAAAAACATTTTTTGCATTTTCATATT
>JAOZTV010000374.1 GCA_029939015.1 Candidatus Aminicenantota bacterium | reverse complement strand
GATATAAACCCGTAAAATATGCAGTATCAGCGAGAAAACCTCCTGAATTTGCAAGTGTTATAACAGACCCCAGACTTTTAAGATCTGATGCAAGAATATTTAATAAAAACCTTGACTCCTGTACCTGCCTAACCCTTGACTGGTCATCATTAGATTTTTGACTAAAAGCTACAAGAACTGTTAAAATACTTCCCATGATTATAAGGGTTGCAACAGAAGAAATCAGTAACTCAATTAGTGAAAACCCTTTATTATTTTTAAATGTTTTTTTTAAACTCACATCATCCTCCCTTTACTGTCTCAAGCACAACGCTAAAATCATAACCACCTGATGAATAACCGTAATTAACTTGAACCCTTATCCTTGATGTATAGATACCTTCTACAACAGTTACAATCCTTTCAAATGAATTTCCTCTTTTTGCACCTTCAGCATCTGTTATCATCGGATTTCTGTTCAATTCATATACAATATAATCTGTCTCGTTACCTGGCATATCAGTATATGGGAATTTAAAAAATTCTTCTAATTTTTCTTCAGCAAGTACAATTGCAACATTTTTATTATTTATTGAATTATTAACCTTACCCTGATATATAAATGCACTTAAAATTGCAACCAAAGAAAATGCTACAAGAGATATAGCAATCAATACTTCAATGATTGTAAAACCATCTTTTAATTTAGACTTTTTTTGTATTTTTGACATTTATTCCTCCCGAAGCACTAATTGTGATTGTATCCATTGAACCATACGATCCATCCCCATTTTTAAAATATACAGGTATAGTAATTGTACTGGGAAATGAGTTTGTATCGTTTGTATCAGCTTGTGTATAAACCATCCCCATTGAATTAACGGCAAATGAATAATTTGAGTTTGAACCACCGGCAAAAAACTCATTTTTATTGAATTTACCACCTTGATCATAAAATGATCCTGTCCTGACAAGAATTCTCTCACCTGATGATGTCATATCTCTGTTTGACACTTTCTCCTGCTTAAATATTGAATAACTATGACCATCTGAACTAAACTCTAATAAAACATATCTATTTTCTCTTGCTGCAAGCTGTTTTACATAAGAAATTTCCGCAAGCAATTTGTTTACTGCCCCTGTATAACCAGCATCCCTTACAGCTCTAAATCCAATTGAGATTGTCATTCCAATAATGACAACTGCAAGTGCAAGCACTATCAATAATTCTATCATCTGAAAACCTTTTTCATTTTTCATATTTAAACCTCCATATACTATAGCAATATTTATGCCAAATATTTTTTAGTTGAATAAACGATTTTTTATAAAACAAAACAAATCGCCTGTATATTTTTTACACATAACAAACTTTTGTGTTACACCAAGGCCCCGAGTCCTAACTAAAAACCACTACCCTGTTCTTGCCGTTATTCTTACCTTCATATAAAGCCTTATCTGCATTTCCAATTAACTCATCCTTATTATTTGCATTATCAGGAAAGGCAGCAAGCCCTATTGTAACTGTCAGAGAGATTGGCTCTTTGTCTTTACCTATCTCAAAAGTATCAACATTAAAAGATTTTACTATTCTGTCGGCTACAAATTTTGCATCTTCAATAGGAGTTACAGGTAAGGCTACCAGAAACTCCTCCCCTCCATACCTGCTCAATATATCACAACCTCTTATCGATTTTTTTATTAATTCTGCTGCCTTAATAAGTACCAAATCTCCAGCAGGATGACCGTGAGTATCATTCACTTTTTTAAAATCATCAATATCTATCATTAACACACATAATGTACCCGAATACCTTATATGCCTTTTAATTTCTCTATCTATTAATTGTTTTATGAACCTGTGATTATATATTTCTGTCAAACCATCAAGATTTGACAATTTTTTATAATGCTCCGACCTTTTTGCAAGCTCCCTCAATCGTCTTGTTTCCAATGCCTTGTCAATTACAAATAATACTCTTTTAAAATCAAAGGGTTTAGATATAAAATCGAATGCTCCTGCCTTCATAGCTTCTACAGAATAATCAATAGTTGGAAAAGCTGTCATAATTACAACCGGGACATCTATATCAATATCCTTAATTTCCTTAATAAGGCTTATTCCATCAAGTTCAGGCATTACAATATCAGAGATGACAAGGTCAACATCGTTTGTTTTAAACATATCCAGTGCAATTCTTCCATTTGACGCAGTAAGTACCGAAAAACCTTCATATTCTAAATATTCTTTAAGATTACTACATATCACAGGTTCATCATCAGCTATTAGTATAAAATTCTTTCTTTCTTCTTTATCCATTAAAACCTCAGCAATATTATTATAATTTTTTAAAAAAAAGTCAACTGTTTTAACATTTTTTTTTATATTTAGGTTATAATATTATTGATGGAAAAAATACTTATCGTTGAAGATAATAATGCAATGCGTGAAATGTTAGTGAGCATTTTAACGGAAAAAGGCTATATTGTAAAAGATGCTCCTGATGTACAAACAGCCCTTTTACTACTAAAAAAGGAGTTTTTTTCATTGATATTATCCGATTTGCAAATGCCTGGCATTGACGGGATATCCTTTCTTAAAAAAGTAAATGGCTATAGGATACCTTTTATTATGATAACTGCTCATGGTTCAATTGAGCAGGCAGTAGAAGCTATGAAAGCAGGAGCATTCGATTTTATTTCTAAACCTGTTGACCCTGAATATCTCTTTATTATAATTAGAAAAGCTCTTAATTCAACTCAAATAGTAAGAGAAAACCTCATCTTCAAAGAGGTACATTCCTCTATGATAGAAAAATCAGCAATAATAGGCAATAGCCCGGAAATATTAAGAGAAGCTGAAAAGATTAAGAGTGTCGCTCCAACTAACTCCCCCGTCCTTCTACTTGGGGAAAGCGGGACAGGCAAAGAACTTTTTGCAAGAGCCATTCATAGACTTAGTGATAGAAAAGA
>JAOZTV010000373.1 GCA_029939015.1 Candidatus Aminicenantota bacterium | reverse complement strand
ATTATAAACCTGGTAAAGTAAGTGAAAAATTCAAAAAACAAATTCATAAAACAATTGAAAAACAAAGCCCTCAGCAATATGCATTTTTAAAAGATAGGATGGTCTTTCCTAAATACTTTCCAGCGTTTTCTTCATTTTATATTGATGCGAAGGTTAAAATGCTATACCTGTTTACTTGGAAAATTGAAAAAAACATTATTGAATGCTTTGTATATGATATGGATGGGAAATTTCAAAATAGAATAGATTTACCTATAGAAATGCAAGGGTCATTAAGACCATATCCTATGACTATTTATGATTGGAAGTTATATCAACTGATTGATAATGATGAAACAGAAGAATGGGAAATGCATATTACTGATATTAAACATTAACCTAATTTGAGTAATTATTAGGTTTAAAACAAATCTTATTTGTTGTATAATTCTATTTAAGAAAAATAGATAGGGGATTGCTATGTTTGATTTTAAAGATTTTAGAAAAAATATTATTGGTATAGATAAAGAATATGATTTTGCTTATGGCAAAAAAAGAATTGTGTATGCTGACTGGACTGCAAGTGGAAGACTTTATCAGGATATAGAAAGTTTTATTACAGATGAATTAGGACCCTTTGTTGCAAATACTCATACAGAGACAACTGTAACAGGTACTAGGATGACTAAGGCTTACCATCAGGCTCAAAAAATCATTAAAAGTCATGTTAATGCAGGTGATGAAGATGTTCTAATCTCAGCTGGCTTTGGTATGACAGCTGTAATAAATAAATTACAGCGGATTATGGGAATGAGGGTACCTGAACAGTTTTGTGATCAGACAAATTGTAATAAAAAGGACAAACCTCTTGTGATAATTACTCATATGGAACATCACTCTAATCAAACGACTTGGAATGAATGTTTTTGTGATGTAAAAATTATTAATAGAAAAGATGATGGTTTGCCGGACTTGGAACATCTTGAAGAAATATTGAAAGAAAATAATGATAGGAAAATAAAGATAGGTTCATTTTCTGCATGTTCAAATGTTACAGGTATTATTACCCCTTTTTATGAAATGTCTAAATTGATGCACAAGTATGGAGGTGTATGTTTTGTTGACTTTGCAGCATCAGCGCCTTATGTAAAAATTGATATGCATCCTGAAGATAAATCAGAAAAATTAGATGCAATATTCTTTTCTCCTCATAAGTTTCTTGGTGGTCCGGGAGCTTCAGGAGTAATGGTTTTTAATAAATTACTTTATAAAAATAAAGTTCCTGATCATCCAGGTGGAGGGACTGTATTATGGACAAACCCATGGGGCGAACAGGAATATTTTGAGAATATTGAAGTACGTGAAGATGGAGGTACTCCAGGGTTTTTACAGACTATTAAAGCTGCTTTATCTATCCTTTTAAAAGAGAATATGGGTATAGAAAATATTTTGCAAAAAGAAGAATTACTCAAGGACAGGCTTGTTGAAAAGTTAAAGACTAACTCATCAATTGAGATACTTGAAGGACAACAGATGAATAGACTTGCTATTATCTCATTTTATTCAATGGGACTTCATCATAATTTAATTGTAAAGCTTCTTAATGATAGATTTGGAATACAAACAAGAGGTGGTTGCTCCTGTGCTGGTACTTATGGTCATATTCTTATGGATGTGAGTAGGGATATGTCAAAAAATATATCAAGTCTTATACATAAGGGTGATATGAGCGAAAAACCTGGATGGGTTAGGATATCTCTCCATCCTACTATGAACCTTGAAGAAATTGATTATATTGCAGAGTCAGTCATATCTGTAATTACCAATTATGAGATATGGGAAAAAGATTATGAGTTTTCTACTGATACAGCAGAATTTTATTTAAAAGATTCTAAAAATGATATTTTTGACCTTAAACGAGAATATAATAAATAAATATGAAATATGAAACCTTTTATTCATTGTCAGCATCTAATTAATATGGTGTAAGATATAAGAATAATATGCAGGAACTTGTTGATAGGTTAAAAAATAAAGAGGAGGCTGCTTTTAAGGAATTAATGACTAAGTTTAAGATTCCTTTATACAGGTATATTATGACAATGGTAAGAAATGATGAACTTGCAGAAGAGCTTACTCAGGATACCTTTGTTAAAATTTATTTTAAAATTAATACAATGAGGACAGATAATCTTAAAAGTTGGATGTACACAATAGCTACTAACATTGTCAGAAGTGAGTTTAGAAAAAAGAGAATAAAAGCCGTTTTTTCATTGTCTGACGTTAATGAGCTTGAGATGTCTTATACAGAGTCAACAGATGAAAAGGATTTTGTATGGAGTTTAATATCTGAACTCCCGGAAAAATATAGAACGCCAATAATTATGAAAGAAATAAATAGTTTTACATTTGAAGAAATATCTGGTATATTAAAAAAGCCAATAGGTACTATTAAGACTCTTGTTTTTCGTGGTAAATCGAGAATGAAAAAGAGGTTTGATGAGTTGAGGAAAGATGAAAGAATTTGAAGAATTATTAAGTATGTCTAAAAATGAATTAGGTAATACAAAACTACCTGATTCTCAATTTAATACATTTGAAAGTTCTGTATTTAAAAAAATTGGCAAGAAAAAAAAACAGATTAGAGTAAATATTGCAGTTTCAATAATTTTTACTATCTTTGGCGCTTTCTTTGGCTATTTTATGGTAAATATGGAAATGAACAGAGGTATAAAATCTATTCCTATTATAGCAGACAATAAGATAAATTCAATTAAAAAAGAGAAAGAAGAAGTCTGGGCAACCGATGATATTTATTTCTCAACCTATGATGAGAAAGCCACCTATGCTATTGAACAGGTTTCATTAACAGGTAACGATGGAGATATATAGAAAGAATAGTTGAATGTCGAATGTTAAAATGTTAAACGAATAAACAAAAAGTACCTCAGACTTTCAACTCTTTTTTTTATG
>JAOZTV010000085.1 GCA_029939015.1 Candidatus Aminicenantota bacterium | reverse complement strand
AAATCATCAATAGAATAAAATTGAATAATATTCTATATTAAGGTTGAATAAATAAATAAAATCATTTACAATAATACCTAAAAAGTTATATACAGGAGGATAAATTGGAAAACAAAAAAGTACTTCTTCTTGGGGATGAAGCAATTGCTCAGGGTGCTATTGATGCTGGTATTTCAGGGATTTACGCATATCCGGGAACTCCATCAACAGAAATCACTTTATTTGTACAAAACTCAAAAGAAGCTAAAGAAAAAAACATACACTCAATGTGGTCTGCAAATGAAAAAACAGCTGTAGAATCTGCACTTGGTATGTCTTATGCAGGTAAAAGATCTATGGCATGTATGAAACATGTTGGATTAAATGTAGCTGCAGATGCATTTGTTAATTCTGCAATAACTGGTGCAAATGGTGGAATGCTCGTTGTTTCAGCAGATGATCCTTCAATGCATAGTTCTCAAAACGAACAGGATTCAAGGTTTTTTGGGAAATTTGCATTTATCCCAATATTAGAACCGGGAAATCAACAGGAAGCTTACGATATGGTTAATTATGGATATGAACTATCTGAAAAGTTCAGCATTCCTGTATTAATGAGAATAACAACAAGACTTGCACATAGTAGATCTGGCGTTACTACAGGGGAAAAGAAAGAACAAAATGAATTAAAACTGCCTGATAACAGCAAACAATTTATTCTATTACCCTCAATTGCAAGAAAACAATACAAAACCTTATTGGAAAAGCAAAAAGACCTTTTGTTAGAATCAGAAAACTCAAAATACAATCAATATATTGATGGAAATAACAAAGAAATGGGCATAATTGTCTGTGGACTTGCATATAATTATCTGATGGAAAATTATCAGAATGACTGTCCATACCCTATTGTTAAAATTGGACAATACCCCATACCTAAGGCAAAAATAAAAAAACTTACCGAAGAATGTAAATCCATACTTGTACTTGAAGACGGTATGCCTCTACTTGAAGAAGAGCTCAGAGGATTATTGGATAAGGATGTAAAGGTTAAGGGACGTATATCTGGGGAAGTGCCAAGAGATGGCGAGTTAAATCCCGCAATAATAAGAAAAGCTATTGGTTTAGAGTTAATAGAAGGAACAAAGATTCCAGAATTTGTAGCAGCAAGACCTCCTGCACTTTGTGTTGGATGTGGCCATATTGACTCGTATAAGGCTATGAATGAAGCAATCAAGGATGCTTATGGAGATGGACATGTTTTTGCTGACATTGGGTGTTATACCCTTGGCGCTCTTCCTCCATTTAATGCTATCAATACCTGTGTTGATATGGGGGCTTCAATTACTATGGCTAAGGGAGCTGCTGATGCAGGTTTATTCCCGGCAACTGCTGTTATTGGAGATTCAACATTTATTCATAGTGGAATGACAGGGCTATTGGATGCAGTAATTGAAAAAACCAATATTGTGATTTTTATTTTTGATAATTCAACTACTGCAATGACTGGACAGCAAGATTCCCATGCTTTTGGTAGAGTTAAAGATATTTGCCTTGGCTTAGGGGTAGCAGAAGAACATTTAAGAATTATAAATCCTGTTCCAAGAATGCATAAAGACTTTGTTAAGATAATTAAAGAAGAAATTGCCTATAATGGAGTTTCTGTAATAGTACCAACCAGACCCTGTATCCATGTATTTAAAAAAATAAGAGCTAAAATGGGAGAAAAGAAATGAAAAGTGATATAATTCTTGCAGGTGTAGGTGGTCAGGGAATTCTTTCTATAGCAACAATAATCGGATATGCAGCTGTTGAATCAGGATTATACTTAAAGCAGGCAGAAGTACACGGTATGTCTCAAAGAGGTGGAGATGTACAATCCAATCTCAGAATATCAGATAAAGAAATACATTCCGATCTAATTCCTGAAGGTAGTGCCGACCTTATACTTTCAGTTGAACCAATGGAGTCACTAAGGTATCTTCCATTATTATCAAAAGATGGATGGCTTGTGACAAATTCAACACCATTTATTAATATTACCAATTATCCAGATCAGGAAAAAATAGATAAGGCAATTAATGACCTCCCAAATAAAATTTACCTAAATGCAGACCAAATTGCAAAAGACCTTTTTAATGCCAGAGGTATGAATATGGTAATTGCAGGTGCAGCATCTGTATTTATTGATATTCCCTTTGCAAAAATGGAAGAGGGTATAAAAGTAATTTTTGGCAAAAAAGGCGAAAGTGTAGTTGAAAAAAACCTCAATTGTCTTAGAGCCGGCAGAGAGTATTCAGAAAAAAACAGATAATAGAAAACATTGAACTTTTTTTTATTATCTGTTAGAGTATAAACTTGTTAGGGGGTTAAAATGAATAACACAAAACTGTCTAAAGGATTTACACTTGTAGAAGTTGTAGTAACTCTTGCTGTTGTTGCAATTCTTTCTGCAATAATGATTCCTCTTATATCTAATAACATCAAATCTGCTAGAGTTACTAAGGCAGGAGCTGATGCAAAATCTATTATGGATGCAATTGTAAAATTCCGACATGACCTTGCAAGATGGCCTGTTTATAATAATTCAGGAGTATATCATAATTTACTATATGGAGAAGGTATTAGAAATTCATCGTGGGAATCTGCAAATCCAAAATTATCACTTCATTTTAGTCTTGTTGTAAGACCAACTTTTTATAATCCAGGTCCTTCAAGAGATGGTACACCTGCCTGGAATGGTCCTTATATTGCTAAAGTAAAACAGGATTCATGGGGCAATGCCTACCTTGTAAATTCTCAATTTTTTGGAGACGAGAATAGAAGAGTATGGGTAATAAGTGCTGGGCAAGATAAAACAATATCTACTCCTTTTAATGGACTTACAGATCCTCCCACTGGAGACGACATATACCAATATTTAAAATAGGAATAAAAAATGAAGAATAAAGTTAAAGGTTTTTCAATGTTGGAAATGATAATTGTTATAGGAATTATCGCAATCCTTGCAACCCTTATTACTCCCCTTGCAGTCAATTATGTCAGTCAGAAAAGATATAATGTCTGCAATGAAGAGTTAATTATAATCAAACAGGCAATTGTCGGTAATCCAGACTTAATAGAAGGTGGAACACGAAGCAGCTATGGATTTGTAGGAGACCTTGGAAGATTGCCTGCAAACTTACTTGATCTAACAACAAGCAGTTCGATGACTTATTCCTGGCAGAACTCTTCAAATATTTGGTATGGTTGGCGTGGTCCTTATTTAAATGAAATTAAAGATCCATGGGGTAACGATTATAATTATACAAATAACTGGCCGGGAGGAAATCCAAATTTTCAAAATTTACCCCCAATTCTTTATATAATATGGTCATCCGGACAGGATGGAATTAGTGGAAATACAGATGATGTTTCAATATCAATTAGAGCTGATGAGGCATTCTCAATGATATCTGGAAACACAATGGATACATGTGCTGCTGGATTTGCATTTACTGGAATTCAGGTTTTTTATCCTATATTTAACTCTGTCGCTGGTACTACTGCTATAAATACACTTCAAACTAGCCCTCATTATAATATTCAAACTGCTATTCCTATAGGAATAAGATATATTTCTGTAGGAAATCCTGCAATGAATAAATTAATTTACATTAATAATGGACCATTGACAATTGTTAATTTAAGAACACCCGGTGTTTGTAATTAAATAGTATAGGAGATAATGATGCATAAAATGATAAAAGTTATTGCTAAATTTGTTGATACAACCAAAAACCCAATAAAAGGAAATAATTATAAGGTAAAATTATATGATAATGATATTATACTTGACGACCTATTAAGTGAGAGCAATATAGACAAAAATGGTTGTGTCAATTTCCTCTTTGACATAAGTAAAGCAGGATCTCCTGACTCACCTTTTGAAAAAAAACCTGACCTATATATTGCCCTATACAAAGACAATTCAATAGTCTTTGAGAGTAAGGTTAAAAAAAATGTAAACTTTTTCGAAAAAGATACTAATGAAAAGACTACACCTATTTTAGATTTAGGGGTTTTTACCGTTTAAAAATTATTAATCATTAATTATTTTTTAAAGTATAATTTAACTCTATTGCCTATCAAGTACATTGCTGGAACGAGTACTAATGTCAGAAATGTTGCAAAGGTTAATCCAAAGATAACAGTCCAGGCCATTGGCCCCCAAAAGAGAGCATTATCACCACCAAGATAAATCTGTGGGTTAAATTCAGTTAGCATAGTATGAAAATTAATATTAAGTCCTATTGCCATTGGAACTAAGCCAAGTATTGTCGTAATTGCAGTCAATAATACAGGTCTTAATCTAGTTTTGCCGCCATGTACTATACAATCTATAGAATCTTCAATAGAGAGATCTCCTGTTATATCTATTCCAAGTTCTTTCTTTTTACTCTTCTTTAACAGATCAATATAATCTATTAAGACTATTGCATTATTTACAACAACTCCTGCTAGAGATATTATCCCAATACCTGTCATTATGATAATAAAATCCATTTTAAAAATTGCAATACCGCCAAAAACTCCAATTGTACTAAAAAATACAGAGGTCATTATTATGAAAGTTTTTGCTATAGAATTGAATTGTGTAACCATTATTATTATTATAAGGGCTAATGCGATTAAAAGAGCTTTTAAAAGAAAATCTGTAGTCTCCTTCTGGTCTTCCTGCTCACCAGTAAATTTATAGGAATAGCCTGTTGGTATATCATAATTCTCCATTGCTGTTTTAAGACTCTGATTAATAATAGCACCGTTATAACCTTCAATAAGATTTGAATAAATTGTAATAACACGATCCATATCCTTTCTCTTTACTGAATCATAGGTTGTACTATATCTTGATGAGGCAACTGAAGATATTGGTATTTGCATTATTTTTCCACTGGTCTGACTTCTAAAAGTTATTTTCTGATTCATAATATCTACAGTACTATAACGATATTTTTTATTAAAACGTAAAATAATATCGTATTTTTCCTCATGTTCCTTGAAATCAGAAATATCTTTACCAAAAAGGGACGTTCTTATTGTGCTTGCTATTTGTGCAGTTGAAAGCCCAAATCTTCTTGCCTTATCACGGTCTATTTCAACTATTAATTCAGGTTTACCGGTATCAAGATCAATTTTGAGTTCTTCAATACCATCAATTTTTTTATTATCAAGATATATTTTAATTTTCTCACTTAAATCTATGAGTTTTCCAAACTCCTTTCCTGTTATTTCTAGATTAACAGGTTTACCAGTTGGAGGTCCCATCTTATTTTTTATTATTGATAAGTTTACTCCCGGATAGACTCCAATCAACTCTTTACTCAAAATTTTCATTGTGTCTGATGTATTGGTATTTATACGCTTTTCAAAATCAACAAATGTTATTGTAATCATTGCTTTATTAGGTGTATTACCAGCTCCACCCATATCATTTTCGCCTTTAACCCCTTTGCCAATAGTAGTTAGTATAGATTTTATATCCTTCCCGACTGGTTTCATTATTTTAAAAACTTTATCTTCTAATTTAAATATAAACTTGTTTGTTGCCGATATATCTGAACCAACAGGAAGTTCAACCATAATATTTATAAAATTCGGTTCATTAATTGGAAAGAGTTCAATCCTTGGTTTTCTCATTTGAAAGAAAATTAAAACCAGTACAAAAAGTACAAATGTCCCGATTAGAATTAGAATAGGTCTCTTGCCTTTTAATGCATTTTTTAATAATTTCAAATAAAAACTTTCCATTTTCTCAAGAAATACATTTTGAAACCATGAAACAGCTGAAAAAAGTATCAATAAATTTAGTATAATAAGAATTGATGTAATAATTAACAAACCTCCAATTACTTTCATTCCAGCAAGGTATGATAATAATCCAAGCAAAGTAATAATAATAATATTTTTAATATTTTTCTTCTTATCAGGTTTTTTATTTTCATCTTCTTTTTTTATAAACGCAGCAGCAAATACTGGGATAATTACCAATGCAACAATTAGAGAAGATGACACTACTATTATCAGTGTTATTGGAAGATGCTTCATAAACTCTCCCATCATACCACGCCAGAATATCAATGGGAAAAAAGCAGCTAAAGTTGTTGCCGTTGAAGCAATAATTGGAATTGCAATTTCTCCAACAGCTCTCTTTGCTGCTTCAAAAACAGGAAATCCCTGATCAACAAATCTATGTAAATTTTCAACAACTACTATTGCATTATCAACAAGCATTCCAAGAGCTAATACAAGTCCGAATAATACAATCATATTTACGGTTGATCCGATTATACTTAAAATCACAAAAGAAAGAAGCATTGACATAGGTATTGCCATTCCCACAAATAGAGAATTTTTAAAACCAAGAAAAAAGAAAAGTACAAAAACAACAAAAATAACTCCCATAATAATACTATTTTCAAGATTACCAACCATACTTTTCACCAAATCTGATTGGTCATTTGTTGTATTTATCTTAAGGTTTTCAGGTATCGCACCACTCTTTTGGGCTTTATCAAGAAGTTTGTGGATTTTATCTGTGGCATTTATGAGATTTTCACCACTTTTTTTAATTACTTGAAGAGAAACAACAGGCTGCTTATCAAGTCTTGCATAGGTCATCGGATCTTCAAAACCATCTACTACATCAGCTACATCCTTTAGATAAACTATATTACCTTTTTCGTGTTTAATAATAATATTTCTGATATCATCCATGTTTTTGAATTCACCAATAGTTCGTATTGTTCTGCTTGTACCATCTATAATTAGATCACCGCCTGATATTGACACATTTTCAGCGTTTATTGCATCCTCAATATTTTTAAAACTCAATTCATTGGCAGAGAGTTTAAAAGGATCAACATTTATCTGAATTTCTCTTTTATCAAGCCCCTTTATCTCTACTTTGGATATCTCAATAAAACTTTCTATCTCATCTTCAAGATATTCTGCATATTCTTTTAATTCATTTAAGCTAAAATCACCTGATAAGTTAATATTTAATATCGGAAATTCATTCACGTCTATATCTATAATTAATGGATCTACAGTTAGATCCTTTGGCAGTTCACTTTTAGCCTTATCAACAGCATCCTTTACGTCCTGCAAAGCTTTATCAATATTTACATCAGTATTAAACTCAATTGTAATATCCGAATTATCCTGAGTCGAAGCAGAAAGCATTTTTTTAATTCCAGCAACTGAATGTATTTCTTTTTCTAAAGGTCTGGTTATAAGATTTTCAATATCTACGGGAGGATTTCCAGGATATATTGTTTTTACAAATATATTTGGTATTTTTACTTCAGGAAACATCTCAAGTGGCATAGTGTTATAAGAGAATATCCCAAATAGTACTAATAATGCTGCCAAAAGAAACATAGTACTTTTATTTTTTAAAGCAATCGTTGTAAGTTTAAATTCTCTTATTCTTTGTTTTTTATTTTTATTTTCCATATTTTTTCCTGTTATTAATTAGTTAATCCTTAATCAACAATTTTTTGTTCTATTCTTTTTTCCTGCTTTACAATTTTTTGTAATTTAACTTCAATGCCATCCTTTACCATATTATAACCTTGTAATATTACAGTATCACCTTTTTTTAAACCTTCTAAAACCATTGTTTTACCAATTTCAGAAAGTCCTATTTTTATATACTTCTTCCTGGCAAATTTTCTACCTTTATTTTTTTTTACAATATAAACATAATCACCACGACTATCCCTTTTTACAATAATTGAAGGAATTACAATTGCCCTTTCTTCAATGAAATCTTTTAATTTTATTATAGCAAGATTATTTGGTTTTAATTTTCCATCAGGATTATCTATTAAAACTTTTATTTTAAAAGTTCTATTTTTTACATTAATACTATTTCCAGTAAGATATACTTGAGTAATCCTTTTTAAATTTGGATATGACGGAAAAGATAATTCAACCCAGTCTCCTTTTTTTAATGCAGGTAAATATTTTTCCGATACATCAGTATTAACATAAATTTTATCAAGGTTAATTAATTGTATCAACTGAATTCCAGGCGATGCCAACTCTCCTACTTTTGGAAGAATTGTTTCTATAATTCCACTTATAGGTGCCTTTATTTTTGTCATTTCAAGTTGAGAATTTAAAGTATCTAATTTATTTCTTAAAGAATCCATATTTGTTTTGGATTCAAGATATTGAATTTCAGAGCCAATTTTTTTATCCCATAGGCCTTTTCTTTTTTTGTAAATTATTTTTGATAGCCTTAAAGATGTTTTTAATTCTTTAATACTACCCTCAATTACACTAGAATTTAATTTAATAAGAAGCTTACCTTTTTTTACAAAATCACCTTCTTTAACAAATATTTTTTTTATTTGACCGTTTAACTCAGCACTTACAAAAGCTGAATTAACAGCTTCAATAGAACCGTTTTGATTAATATAATGAACAAAATTTTCATATTTTAAAGTTTTTGTATTAATAAGTACCCTATTGTCTTTTTTTTCATCTTTTGGAGTTTCTTTATCAATTTTATCTTCAATAGTTTTTATCTCTTTTTTAATTGAATTTATCTGACCCTTTTTACTGGCTATTTCTTTTTTTAACTCATTAATAGTTTTTTCTGTACTACCACAATTCATTAATAAGCCAATAGAAGTTACTATAATAATCACTAAATATAAATTTTTCATTTTTATCCCCATTTTTTATAATTTATTTAAATATTTTTCAATTTTTGTCTTCGCATTTAAAGCTGATATCATATTCTGTATGTAATTTGATTCAGCATTTAAATATTGATTATGTGCCTGTATTAAATCCATACTCGAGACTGTGCCTTTGCTATGCTTAGTCCTGCTTCGCTCAAATACTTTTTTTGCAAGCAAGACACTTTCCGCTGTATTTTTTAATTTATTCATCTCATCGATGAAAGCAGATTTTGACTTTTCCCATTCAACTACCAAACCTTTTTTTGCATTAATTTTTGCATTTTTTGCTTTTTTTAGTTCTAGACTTGCCTGTCCTACTCTTGCTAATTTTAATCCTGAATCAAAGATTGGAATTTCAATATTCAATCCAATAACAGTCGATGAGAACCATTTATCATCAGTTTTCTTAAAAAAGTTAAATTCATCACGCATAGCACTTGATTTTTGCAAAAAATATGCAGAAATTGTTGGTAAAAACTCTGATTTTTCATTTTTAAGTAGAAGTTTTTTTGATATTTCCTGTGTATCTAACATTATATAATCTATATAATTCTCGACCTTAAATTCCTTAAAAATTTTTTTAGAATTTATTTTATTCTTAAATTTATTCAAGTTTTCCGATAATACTATTTCCTTATTAAGCTCTATGCCCATTTGAAAATTTAATAATCGATAGGATATTTTTTTTTGTCTTTGTATAGAACTTAAACTATTATTAAGATCAGCAATAGATAATTTAATTTGATCAACATCAGTTTCTTCAAGAAAACCCGATTTATATAATTCGTTAGTTTCAAAAAGCGTTTTTTTAATATTTTTAATACTTTTTATAAGTATTTTTTCTGTTTCTTCTGCAAGTATTATCAAATAATAAGTATTTGTAATTGCTTCTTTAATATCCTGTTCAGACTTTTTTAATAAGTCTTCTGAAAGTTTTAGATATATTTTTGAAGCCTGTAATCCTACAATATATCCACCTTTAAATATTAATTGGTTTACCATTAAAGATAAATTAGCATTATGTTGTGTACCAAATTTCATTTCAAGAAATTCGCCTTCTGCAGCATTTGGATCAAACATTTGTGCCGGCAATAAAGTAGTCGGAATATTAGGTATATCCTGATATTCAATTTTTGCACTTATTTGTGGTAAACCAATAGCTGTAGTTTCCCATATCTTTTTTTTTGCAATCCTTACATCAAGTTTTGCATTCTTTACATTGGTATTATACTGAAGTGCCATTTCTTTAGCTTCTTTTAAAGACAATCCTTTAATAGAAGCAGAAGTTAAAGTAAAGGTAATACCTATTAAACATAAAATAATTAATAATTTTTTTAACATATTCAACTTTCCTCTTTTTATTTTTTTATACCATTTTTTAAAAAACTCAAAATATCTTTAGTTATTTCTTTAGTATTTAAATCTTTTTTTTTATAAATAATTTTAAAAAACACTTCATGTAGAATTCCCATTGTAAATAAACTAATATTTTCTGAACTTACATTTGTATTAATAATATTGTTTTTTTTTGCTTCATCAAATAATATGATTAGATTAGATATTCGACTTTCCTTTTTTTTAAACATATCTCCAGCTGTACATTTATTCATGATTGAATAAACCTCAGAGTCAAAAAAAGCAATCCTAACAATTTCCTTGTTTTTTTTTACAAATTCAATTAATTTTTCAAATAATTGTTCTATTTTTGAAAAAAAATCCAAATCAGTTTTAAAAATTGGAAGAATCTCTTCATCAAGTTGATTATCTATTGAATCAATAACATCAATAAAAATGTCTTTTTTACCAGGGAAATAATTATAAAATGTGGGAATTGAAATCGAAGATGCTTTTGCAATATCTTCAATTGTTGTAGCCTTAAACCCTT
>JAOZTV010000002.1:9907-33636 GCA_029939015.1 Candidatus Aminicenantota bacterium | reverse complement strand
TTATTCAACAAGGAAGTTAAGTTCCCAAATATAATATAAATATGAGGATTTAATAAAACATTTTGATTGTCTTATTAAAAAATTTCCTGACAAAAGGACAGGTAAGAATACTGCAAAACATTGTAAGACTATTTATGTTTTTAATAAAAAAACAAAAAATACATGAATAAAACACAACTTTGTACAGTTTTAATGATAAGGGTTAAAGAAACATACGACCTTAATTATATAAAACAACAGGTGCATTATTTTAAAATATTTTTTATTATAAAATCGTCTCTTACCCTTTATATTTAAAATTGCTGATAATTCTAATAAAAGTTGTTGAATTTATTAATACCCAACTTGGCGTAGCCAAAACCAAACAGGAGAAATTATTCTTGCCTGTCCCCAAAATTACTTATAAAATATTTGAACCTATTGAAGCCGTTTCTTTTACATCAGGGGAATGGAAGAGCAGTGATTCCTTTTTGGTTGATTATGCAAAAAATGGTGAGACAGTTTACGCAGCATAATTATTTTTTATAGCATATATTATTGGATTTATATCTAAAAAACACTTCAACTACAACTCAAATAGGTTTCCTGTTTTTTTTCCTGGTTCTAATAGTATGTATGGGGAGCCGACATTTATTTTATTGTAGAAGAATCTAATTTCTTTTGAGACTTTCAAAATGTTTAAGAAATATGCTTCTATTGAAGTTTTTAAATAAATATGAATTGGTCTATCTCTGTTTATATCGTCATTGCTGAATTCATATCCATAGGCTGAGAATGTGTACATGTTTTCCTCAATTCTAACTAATTTTATTAAGGATATCAATATTCCTTTTCCTGCATCTGAATGCAATGTTGAGAATGGGAATGTTGAGGGTTTAATATATAGATTCGTAAATTTTATTTCAGGAAAGATTGATGAATCTGTTCTAAAACCATTGCCGGTTGAATATTTTTTATTTTCAAAACCTGATTGAATATTTGTAATTTGTTCCTTAATAAAACCTTTTTCTATAAGGAAATTTTCAGAAGATTGAACTCCTTCATCATCAAAGGGGAAAAAATTACTCTGCTCGTTCAATTGTGGATTATCAATAATTGTTAAGGCCTGGGGAAAACTAATGTTTTTTAATTTTTTTTTTGAATTAAGTTTAAAATATTCAGAGAATTCTCTTAAAATTGTTGAAGAAGCTTCAGGAGAGAGGAGAAGATGATCAACTGGAACTGAAACTTTAGTGTTTTCTGTGAGAGAATTAAGCAGATTATATGCTCTTGAAACTATTCTTGAGTGATCAATTTGAGAAAAAGAGGGTTTATTATTGGTGGTTTCAATTAAATTGCCCTTATATGAGAATAAAATGTCAATATTAAATGAGGTTTTATTATATTTTGCTTTAGGTTTGGAAGTATCAAACATCATTGTATTTGTAATATAAACCTTTTTTAACATTTTTGAAAAATTTACTCTTTCAATTTTTAATCCTGGAAAAAGTGCGACTTGAGTTTCAAATAATTTTTCTTTTAATTCTAAAAAAGAGTTTTTATCTATTGCCTTATAACTATCTTCATCGAATATATTTATATTTACATTTTGTATTTTACCAGGTAATAATTGGGCATAGTTTTTTCTATTATCAGGAATATAGGCTGAGTACATTGTATGAAAAGCCTCTCTGATTTTTTTTATATCAGGGGTTGAAATTATAAAGCCAACTGGACTTCCAGTATTTCGGAATGCTCTAATAATTATATTATCTGTATTGATTGTATGAATAGTTTTTTGGATATTTTCATCTTTATGAATAGTTTTCTCAGTTTTTTTGCGAAATACTTCTATTGCAGAAAAACCTACTTTTTTACCCTCTTCCAATATTTTTTTTATCATATTCAGAGCCTCGACACTATGACGTTTTCAATCTTTATTGTAGGCTGTCCGACTCTTACATTGAGAGTTTGACCATTTTTATAACAGTATGATACACCTCTATCATACCTGAAATCATTTCCAATCATTTTAATTGAATTTAATACTTCAGAAATATTGCCCTTTAGAACGATTGTGCCCAAGGGGGCTGTGATTATACCATTTTCAATGAGATATGATTCTTTGATAATCAGTGAGAATGTTTTATTGGAGAAAAAAACTTTTCCTTCTCCAAATTCTTTTACAAAAATACCGTATTTTACAGAATCAATCATCTCTTTTGGGTTGAATTTACCGGGTTTAATATAAATGGAATGCATTCTAGGTTGACATAATTGTGTAAAGTTTTCTGTTCTTGCAGAGCCCGATGCTTGAGTATTTAATAGCTTATTATGATAATTGTCAGTTAATACCTTATTTAATATGCCGTTTGAAATAAGATCTGTATCAATTAACTCGTTACCCTCATCGTCTGAATTAAGTGAAAAAAAGTTGTCTTTCTTATCACTTGTACTAATTGTCAAGTTTTTTGGAAATAGTTGTTTTCCAATATCGTCAATAGTAAATGGGGATATTTTTTGTGCAATATAATCAGCTTCCAAAGAATGTCCTATAATTTCATGAAACAATATTCCACCATCGCCTGCATCAAGTATAATTGGAAGTTTTTTTTTAAATTCAATGTTTTTAGAATTTCTATTATTTTCAATAATATCTTTGAGCCTTGATTTTAATGCATCTCTATTTATTCTAAGATTATCTGAAACGCCAACACCAATTTCTATAGCCGGCATATTTTCTGATAATTTGAAATTTATTGATAAATTGAGATGGTTAAATGTATTTTCTTTAAATTTGTCACTTTTTTTAAGAATATATCTTTGAATAGAAGTGACTTTTGAACTTAAAGTCCATTTATATAAGTTAAGACTTTCGAGAGTATTTAATATATCCTGATTTTCTCTCAGTATTCTGCTTGCTGTAAATTGAGAATTAAATTTATTGTCAATTTTAATTGATCGCTTTGTGTTATTTATAGAAAGATAGTTGTTTATTTCTTCAATGGAGCCAAACTCTGTGGATCTATATTCACCCGCCCTGCCATCAATCGTGCTTTTTAAAATCCCTGTTCTATTGTTGGAAATGAATGTTTTCTTTTCTGTTGAATCTATAGAAAACCTGATTTGATGCTTCAAATCAACTAGTGTACTGTCTGCTTTTTGTTTCAAGGCTTATTTTATAGAAAAAATGAGATAAAATCAATTGACTATTTATACTTATTATGATAAAAATTGTATTAGAGTCGCAGATATGTTTAATACCTAAATTGAATTTAGGTAATAAATAAAAAAAATATAAAAAGGGAGGAATTATGTCTAAAAGAACAATAGTAACAATGCCGGGAGATGGTATAGGAAAAACAGTTTTACCGGAAGCGATAAGAGTATTAAAAGCTGTAGGATTTGATGCAGATTATGTCCATGCAGATATAGGTTGGGATTTTTGGTGTAAAGAGGGAAACCCACTACCTGAAAGAACTTTAGAATTATTAGAGGAACATAAAATATCACTATTTGGAGCAATTACTTCAAAACCAAAGGCTGAGGCAGCGGCAGAACTTGACCCTGCATTAAGGGATAAGGGTTTTGTTTATTTTAGTCCAATTGTTGGATTAAGACAGCATTTTAATCTTGATATATGTTTAAGACCTTGTAAAGCCTTTAATGGCAATCCTTTGAATTTTATCAGAAAAGGGAAAGGTAATACAATTGAAGAACCAAATGTTGATGTAGCTGTATACAGACAGAATACTGAAGGCTTATATGGTGGTGTTGAATGGACAAATCCTCCAGACAATGTTTATGAAGCTTTAAATACTCATCCCAAGATGAAGAATTTTGCAAATACACCAAAGGAAGAATTGTCAATTTCAACAAGAATTTTTACAAAAAAAGCAACGGAAAGAATTTTAAGGGCAGCTTTTGAACATGCTAAAAAATTCGGTTATAAATCGGTAACTCTATGTGAAAAACCAAATGTTATCAGAGAAACTTCAGGAATGATGTTGACTGCTGCAATAGAAATGCAGAAAAATTATCCTGACATTGAATTATGGAATACAAATATTGATGCACAGATGATGTGGATGACAAAAAACCCTGAAACTTATGGTGTAATGGTAAGTGGCAATATGTTTGGTGATATTGTTTCAGATGGTTTTGCAGGATTAGTTGGTGGACTTGGATTTGCCTGCTCTGCAAATATTGGAGCGGAAGTTGCAATATTTGAGCCTACTCATGGTTCAGCTCCTAAGTATGAAAAATTTGAAAGGTCAATTGTAAATCCAATTGCAATGATACTATCTGCCTGTATGATGTTAGATCATATTGGTGAAAAGGAAATGGCAACAAAAATCAGAAATGCTATTGCAAAGGTTATTAAAGATGGCAAGGTAATGGCTTATGATATGATGAAATTAAGAGGTTGTCAGGAAGTTTTAGATCAGGGTGCTGCCTCAACATCAGAAATGACTGACGAGATTATAAAGAATCTTTAATATCAGGAGAAATTATGGAAAATTTTTTTAAAGAAAGTTTTAAGGATATATTGAATAAAATTAAAGATGAAGAGCTCAGAGAGCAGACTGTTAAAGCCTGGATAATGGCAGCAGAAGATGGTGGTTGGAAGGTTTCAGAAATTGATAAGATACCTTTTACACTCTTAACTGAAACCGAAGGCTTATCTATAATGGAACATACACTTGCTGTAACCTATGGAGCTGAAGGACTTGCTAATGCTCTATTAAACAACTATAAGAAGATGCCTTTTGAAATTAATTTTGATTTTATCTATGCTGGTGGTTTATTACACGATGTTGGCAAATTATCAGAGATTGAACTGGTTGATGGGAAATATAGAAAAAGTTTTGCAGGTAAATGTGCAAGACACCCAATTTCAGGTGCAATTATTGCAGCAAAACTTGGAATGTGCAATGAGATAATAAATATAATTGCAAATCATGCCAAAGAGGGTGATGGTCGTCCGCAGAGAGTTGAAACTGTTTTGATACATCAGGCTGATTTTGCAACTTTTAATCCTATGGTTATGAAGACCAAGGGTCTTTTAATTGAATAGGTGAAGAAAATGGGAATGACTTTTATTGAAAATATTCTGAGTAAACATTCAGGAAATGAAATTGTAAAGCCAGGTGAAATTGTAGATGTAGAAATTGATGTAAGGGCTGCAAGAGATTTTGGCGGACCTAATGTTGTAAAAAATCTTATTGAGAATAATCTTAAAATTGATGATCCTGCAAAGACATTTTTTACATTTGATACAAATCCAACTGGATCTGATCAGAAATATGCTGAGAACCAGCAGGTTTGCAGGAATTTTGCAAGAGCAGAGGGTATAAAAATATTTGATATTAATATAGGTATCGGAACGCATCTTGTATTTGAGAAAGGTATTGCAGTACCTGGTTCAACTCTTGTATCAACTGACTCTCATGCAAATATTCTTGGTGCAATTGGAGCCTTTGGACAGGGAATGGGAGACAGGGATATTGCAGCTACCTTTGCAAATGGTTCAGTTTGGTTTAAGGTACCTGAATCTGTAAAACTTACACTTACAGGAAAAAGACCTGATAAAATTGCAGCAAAGGATGTGGTATTAAACTTATTAAACAAGTTTGGGGCAAATCAGATGCTTGGTTATGCAATAGAACTCTACGGTGAAGAAATAGATAAAATGACACTAGACGAGAGAATTACAATATCTTCAATGGCAACTGAAATGGGTGCAATAGCTGTCCTTTTTACTCCATCAAAGGCTATAATGGAATATTGTGAAAAAAGAGCAGGAAGAAAGCTCGAACTTATCAAGGCAGATGTCGATGCTCATTATGCAAAAGAAATAAATCTTGATTTTTCTAAATTCAAACAGATGATATCCAGACCGGGACATCCTGAAGATACAGTTGAAATTTCAGAATTTTTTGGAAAGAAAATAGATTCAGCCTTTATCGGTTCATGCACAAATGGAAGATATGAGGATATGAAAGCAGCGGCAGAAGTATTAAAAGGCAGAAAGGTTGCACCAGGTGTTGTTTTAAAAATAGTCCCCTCTACTGATGAATTATGGAATAGGTGTCTTGACGAAGGAATAATCAAAATATTTAAAGATGCAGGTGTTCTTGTTGGCAATGCAGGTTGTGCAGGTTGTGCAGCTGGGCAGATAGGTCAGAATGGAACAGGAGAGGTAACTATCAGTACTGGAAATCGGAATTTTACAGGAAAACAGGGCAAGGGGTTTGTTTATCTTGCATCACCTGCAGATGCGGCAGCTTCAGCTGTAGCAGGTTATATAACAACTGCTGAAAACATTCCTAAAGAACCTGCTTTATTTGAAAAGAAAGAAAGTAAGATTTCGACAACAGAAAAGGATACAAATGCAAATACAGTAGAAAAGGAAGAGAGAAAAACTGTTTTTGAAGGCAAGGTCTGGATAATTGCAAAGGACGATATAGATACCGATATGATATTCCATAATAAATATCTTGCTATTACAGAGATAGATGAAATGGGTCAATATTCTTTTGATAATCTTGATGGCTGGAAAGACTATGCAAAAAAATCAGAACCTGGAGATATTATAATTACAGGTAAGAATTTTGGTGCAGGAAGTTCAAGACAGCAGGCAGTTGATTGTTTTAAGTCCTTGGAAAACCAGGTGATAATTGCTGAATCTTTCGGTGCAATTTACGAAAGAAATGCTATAAATGCAGCTTTTCCAGTAATGAAATATAAAGACCTGAGTAGTCTTGAACTTAAGGATAGGGATACTATCAGAGTTGATATTGTAAATGGAATGGTTACAAATTTAAGTAATAACAAAACAACAGAAATAGAAAAATTCTCAAAAGTCCAAATGGAAATTTACAAAAAAGGTGGACTTTTAAAGTAAAAAAGAGGTAGTGTAATTATATGTAATAAAAGATTTTTATATGCAAGTGAGGTAAGACGAATATTTATTATCTCACTTGTATTTATTTTAATCAGCCCTTTGATTGCTGATTTTCACCCAGATATAAAATGGAAGGAAATAAAGACTAAAAACTTTATTCTTGTTTATCCTGATTCATATTTAGAATCGGCAATTATTCTTTTAAAAGAAGCTGAGTTAGCCTACACAAAATTAAGTGTTTTATTAGGTGTGAAAATAAAAAAAAACATCAGAATACTCCTTTCTGATAATTCTGATATTTTTAATTCAGATTCAACAATATTTCCGTTTTGTCAGATAAAAATTAATTTAGCAGAATCTAAACCTGATAGGATTTATGGTTCATTTAAAAATTCTATTGTTTTTTTTATGACAAAAGAATTAAGTAAAATATTTATGTCAAATATTAAAGGTGGTCCCATAAGTTTTTTGAGAAAATTTTTGGGGAACCATTATTATTTGTCACCAATGTTACTAACTCCCAGTCCAATAATTGAGGGGTATTCCACTTTTTTTGCTCTATTAATAACAAAAGAAAAAAAACCGAATGAATTTCTATTTACTTTAGAGTCAATTGCCAATTCAAGAAATTTTCCTCAATTATCAAATTTAAGTGGAAACTATTCAAATTGGCCTGCAAAACATTCAAGACTTGTTTTTGGGCTTGGTTTTGTTTTATTTCTTGCTGAAAAGTATCCAATGGCTTCTATGATAGCTCTAATTAACAGTTATGCAAAACAACCTCATAAGTATAGAACTACCGGAGCAAAGATAGAGCATTTTCTCTCTGGTGATTTTGATGAATTATGGAATGAATTTCAATTAAAATATAAGAAGAAAAAGAAAAATTTAAAAAATATAGATTTTAAAATTGTTGATGGTTCAGGGATGTTACAGAGATACCCTGTTTTTATTGACAATAATCAAATAATATATTTAAAAAATAATTTCAAGGAATCAATGCAAATTGTTTTAGATAATAAAAATCAAGAGTCTTTTATACTAAATACTGATGATGTTTCCGGGATTAGTTTTGATACAAAATCAAATAAACTATACTACTCGGCTAGTATTAATAGTACACCTTATTATAAATATTCTGAAATATTTGAATATGATTTAGACACAAAAAAGCATGAACAATTGTCCATAAAACAGAGACTCTTTCATCCGGTACGAGCTTCAAAACAAAACTTATTATGTATAAAAAGAAGAAGCAATAAAGATTATCTGACATACTTTAATATAAAGACAAAAAAAACCAATGTATTTTCAGAGGGTTTTGAATCCTTATCACGACCGGTAATTTCTCCTGATAATAATTATATAGCCTGCTCTATAAAAAATAAAAATTCCTATTGGCAAATTGGTTTATTTGATATAAATGGCAAATTTTTAAGATATATCTCAGAAGAAAATAAAATAAGTTATTATCCACAGTGGAAAGATGCCAATACTCTGTTTTATATTTCAGAATACGAGAAAGACAATGTTTTGTATAGCTATAAAATCGGAGAAAATAAATACTCGATATATAATAAAGATCAGAATGGTTTTTTGAAATATTTCTCATTTTCAAATAAAAAGGATAAAATTGCTTTGATATTATTGAAAAACAATGGCTATAATACTTTTGCCATAGAATATTCAGAACTAAGTAAAATCAGAACAGATTATTTTAAAAAAAAAATTTATAATAAAAGAAATATTGAAGAAAAAAACCATATAAAAATTAACAAAAAGATACAAAAAAAATATAATATTTATAGAGACTTGAAACCTGGGTATTTTTCTCCTACTGCCGTAAATGCTGGTAATGAGATACAACCTGGTTTTATTACAACTGGAAATGATATTTTAAATAAACATGCGTATGAATTAAACTTGAATTATGGCTTTATAAAAAAAGTTTTTTCCTATAGTATAAAATATAAATATAATGGTTTTTCTCCGAATTTCAGTTTGTCTGCTTTTGATAAAAAGAATTCATATAGAAATCAATATCAAAATGATTTTTTTTTAAGAACTGTTGGAATGCAATTTCTCTTCAACTATCCATTTATTAAAACAAAAAACCATCAGGTATATCTTGCTTTTGATATTCATTTTGAAAAAATAAGTTCAGATAATAAAGAGGATTCAAATAGTGAATCATTATTTAATTTTGACCTTATTAATAAATCATATAATGGTCTTGGTTTGTCATTGATATATAATTCATCAAAAGAGTATTATGATTCTATCTCACAAGACGATGGTATCAAAATGTCTTTGACTTTTTCTAAAGACATTAAATCCTTTGGGAGCGAATATAATAGTAAAACGCTATTTTTTGAATATAAACATTATATCTCTTTATTCAGACCAAATGTTTTGTCTTTAAGACTTGCAATGATTAAATCATTTGGAGAGTTTAAGAGAGGGGTTTTTATGGGCGGATTAGGAACTATAGCAACCACAAATCCTTTAAAAAGCGGATTTTTGGGACTTATGCGTGGTTTTCCTTCCGGTTATTTTTTTGGAACAACAGGTTATTTATTAAATACAGAATACAGAATCTCTATCTTAAAAATCGAAAATTCTATACTTTTTTTACCCTACCTTGAAAGAATATATCTGACTTTATTTACTGATATTGGTAAACTGGTTATTAAGGAAGAATTAAATAAACCTATTATCTCTTACGGTGCTGAGTTCAATGTCAAATTCAACCTTGGAAGCCCTATAATAGTAGCATTTGGATTTGCAAAGGGAAATCAACCGGAACTAAAGACAAAAGTTTACATAAGATTTGACCATTCGTTTTAGAACAAATACTATAGTACAGTTGGGTGTAAGTTCGTACCCACTTCCATTGTGGGTACGTATTTGTGCTCAATAGTACTAGTTTTCAGAAAAACTACTTTTACCAAGCTTTTTCCATAGAGGTACAATCATTAAAAATGTTAGAATTGCAGCAAGAGAATCTGCAATTGGGAATGAATACCATATACCTGCTAAATTGAAAAATTTGGGTAGTATTAATACCAGGGGAATTAAAAATAATGCTTGTCTTGATAGTGAGAGAATAAATGAAGGTAGTATTTTTCCTAATGCCTGAAATGTAGCAGAACCAATAATTTGCAAACCGACAAGAGGCATTGCTAAAACAACTGTTTTTAGCGCGTCAATTCCAATTTGCATAACTTGGATATTATCTGTAAAAAGCCCCATAAATTGTTTTGCAAAGAAGAAGAGCATAATAAAACCAATAGTACCTGCAATCATTGCCCATATTATTGCAGTCTTTATTGATTCTTTTACCTTATCAAATCTTTTTGCACCAAAGTTATAACCTGCAATTGGTTGAATACCCTGTGCAATGCCAATCATAGGGGTCATTGACAGCATTGACAGGCGAAAGAGAATACCAAAGGCGGCAATGGCATAATCACCACCATAAACAGCAAGGGACTGATTCATTACAGCAACAAGAATACTTCCAGTTGCCTGACGGGCAAAAGCTCCAATACCTATGCCAAGTATTTCTTTTTGAATTGACATGTCTGGTACAAAGTATTTTAAATTTATACGAAGACTGCTTTTTTTTGATAGAATATAATAAAATAAAAATGATGCAGTTGTAATATGTGCAATTAGTGTTGCCCAGGCAGCCCCTTTTATGCCCATTTTAAAGCCAAATATAAACAGGGCGTCAAGGATGACATTTGTTGTACCGCCAATAATCATTGTAAACATTGCCATTTTAGCACGACCATCTGAACGAATAAGATTATTTAATGCCATAGATATCCCAACAAAAAATGCACCCAAAACTATTATCTCCATATAATCTTTTGCATAGGGAAGAATGTTTTCTGTTGCTCCAAATAATCGGAGGAGGTCATTTATGAATATGGAGCTAAAAATTGTGATTGGTATCGTGAGTAACATTATGGTTATTATTACATTTGCCAATGTAATATTTGCTTTTTTTAAATTTTTCTTACCAAGACTTCGTGAAATTATTGAAGCTCCACCAATTCCAACCATCTGTCCTATTGCCATTATTATCATCTGTATAGGAAAAACTATTGCAATACCTGCTATAGCCATTGCACCAACACCCTTACCAACAAAAATTGTATCAACAATATTATATAGTGCCATAAAAATCATGCCTATCATAGCTGGAAGCGACATCTTAAGTAAAATTTTAGAAATATTATCAGTATCTAATACATGTTTCATTTGTGGATTATAAATCTTTATCCTATACGTTGCAACAGGCTAAAGTGTATTTATTGAAATAATTATTAAATTTAACCTAAAACTTGAGATTTATTTTTATTATATGTATATTATTTGTATTGGGGGTTATTATGAATGTACTGAAATATTTTTTACTTATATTTTTTTTGGTGTTTTTGTTTGTGTGCAGTCCAAATGCTGATGATGAAACCAATAATGGGAACGAAAATGGAAGTAATAATGGTGAAACATTGATAATTGATCATACCTGTACAGATATTACAAAAATCCCGGAAGAATGGATAGATAAGGCAAAGGAAGACTTTAAAATTGGTTACTCACATACCTCTCATGGTAGTCAGATTGTAACTGGTATTTCTGCTCTAAGTTTAAGTTCAGGAAGCACTAAGTCAAAGAAAGCGTATTCAAGGATTGAATTTTCATATTCAGGCTGGGGACAGGCAACCGGAGTTTTTTTTGCTGACTATTGGGCATCAGGTGCGGATGACCTTGGGCATAACGGAGATTTGTCATGGCGTGATGCAACAATTACAATGTTGAATATGAATAACAACGATAGAAATGTTGTAATGTGGTCATGGTGTGGTGGAGCAAGTGATAATAATGAATCTGGAATTAATGTTTATCTTAATGCAATGAATAAGCTTGAAACAGATTATCCCGATGTAAAGTTTATTTATATGACAGGTCATCTTGATGGTGGAGGTATAAATGGAAATCTTCATCAGAGAAATGAACAGATAAGAACATATTGTAAAGACAATGATAAAATATTATTTGATTTTGCAGATATTGAAAGCTATGACCCGTCGGGAAATTATTTTCTTGACAAAGATGCAGATGATGGTTGTTATTATAATGGTGGGAATTGGGCAAATGAATGGATTTCTGCAAATGCAGGCTCCGAACTTGCAAACCTTGCAAACGCAGCTAATTGTGGAAACTGTGCACATTCTCATCGGTTAAACTGCATAATGAAAGGAAGAGCTTTCTGGTGGATGATGGCAAGATTGGCAGGCTGGGATGGACAATAGTTATAAACTATAAAACATTTGTAATTAATCAATTTACAAAAGTAAAATCAGTATAATTGTCGCTTCCGGTGATATCTCTGCTGCTAACGCTAAAAATTGTGCTCAATTTTTATCTCCATTCCTCATTCGCCCAGGCATTCTGGGCTCACTCCGGGGCACGCCACAGAGAAATGCACCTCACGCTTAAATTTTTTTTTCAATTTAGAAAAACTGAATACTTACAAATGTTTTTACTGTATGAAGAAAAGTTATATGATATAATAATCTCTGTTCAGGAGGTATTATGTTTTATTTAGATCCGTTATATTTGGTATTAATGATACCAACTTTTATTTTATCCTTATTATCATCGTTTGCAGTTAAAAGTGCTTTTAAAAAATATTCAAAGATAGGTAATTCAGGAAATATTACCGGTAAAGAAATGGCTGAAAGGCTATTGAGTAGAAATGGGATTTCTGATGTACAAGTACTAAAAGCAGATGGTTTTTTGTCAGACCATTACGACCCGTCAAAAAGAGTCATAAAGCTCTCTTCGGGTGTGTATGATAGCAACTCTGTTGCTGCTATTGGAATTGCTGCACACGAAACAGGTCATGCAATTCAGCATGCAAAGGCTTACGCACCATTAAAATTAAGAAATATGATGGTACCTATGGCTTCAATTGGTTCAAATTTTTCATATTTTGTTATCTTTATTGGAATGATGATGAGTGCTATGGAACTTGTAAAAATCGGGATAGTATTTTTCACTATCGTTGTTGCATTTCAAATAATAACTCTTCCTGTTGAATTTGATGCTTCTTCAAGGGCAAAACGAATGATGCGTGAATATGCCTATGTATCTGAAACTGACATGAAGGGGGTTTCAAAGGTATTGAATGCAGCAGCGATGACCTATGTTGCAGCGGCAGCCTCATCAATTATGACGCTTCTATACTTTCTTATGAGATCAGGTATCCTGGGAGGAGATGATTAAAATGAAAAAACTTATATTAAGTGTTGTTTTAATTGTTTTTGTTTTAAGCCCATTATTAATAAATGGAGCAGATACAAAAACAATTATTATGTGCAGACCTCTTGTCTCGCAAATTAAAAATATTGTTGTTATGCAGGAACTTGGAGTTTTGCCAGTGGAAAAAATGGAGTTAATCTGTGTATATCATGAGGACGAATTAACTTCTTATAAAAGTTCAGAAAAATATGTAAAATCAAAAAATTTATCATGGGTTAAGTTTAAAAAAATAAAGGGAAAGGTAGCAGAAAAGAATTTGTTCAAGAAAAACTTATGGACTACAACCTTTATAGATATTATTAAAAATAGTAATGGAATAATCTTTACAGGTGGTATGGATATCCCTGCTTCAATTTATGGAGAGAAAAATTCTTTATTGACCGCACCTTATACACCTGTCAGGTCATATTATGAAATATCTTTTCTTTTTCACTTAATTGGAAGAGAAAACAAGTCTGGATTTATACCAATACTTGAAAATAATAAAGACTATCCAGTACTTGCTATCTGTTTGGGAGAGCAATCTTTGAATGTTGCAGCTGGGGGTACTTTAATTCAGGATATTCCTTCAGAAATTTATAATATCAAATATATTGAGGATGTTTTAGAACAAAATCAGGACAATATTCATAGAGTAAACTATTTAAAAGCACTTAATCCGGGTGTTAAAAAATTATTTTCTCATTTTCATAAAATAAAATTTATTGGTGGAGAAATATTTAAAAGAATTGGAATAGACATTGAAAATACACCTTATGTAATTTCGGCACATCATCAAGCAGCAGATAAAATCGGAAACGGTCTAAGGGTAATTGCCACATCTATGGATGGCAAAATTGTTGAAGCATTAGAACATAAAAGGTATGTAAATGTTCTTGGAGTTCAATTTCATCCTGAAGTTTATAAATTGTATGAAAAAAACAAGTTTTTTAGGAGAACTCCTTCAGAAGAACTTAAATTCAGTCCTTATGAATTTTTAATAAATAATAAAAATTCAATGAAATTTCATAAGAAAATCTGGAAATGGTTTGCAGAAAGTTTATAGTTTTGAGGCAAAGAGGCAGGGAGGCAGAGAGGCAATGAGCAAGATAGATGAAAAACAAATAGAAAAATTTCCTGATTTTTCAAATAAGATTAGAAGTGAGGTTTCAGAAGAGTTTACATGGGCTGTTTCTGATGTTTATGAAGATAAGGAAGGATGGAATAAAGATAAAGAATTAGCTAAAAAATTAATTTCAGATATTGATGTAAAAAAAAACAATTGGATAGAAAATGCAAACTCTGTTTTAGTTTTATTGGATCATCTAACAAAAATTGATTTGATATTAACAAAAACCTATACATATTCAAGCTTGAAATCAGATACAGATATGGAAAATTCCTCTTTTATTTCAGATAAGGGTGGTATTCATTCCCTATTTATTGATTTTTCCGGCAAGACAACCTTTGTTGAGCCGGATATCCTGAAACTTGGTGAAGAAAAAATTGAAAAATTTATGAATACTGAACCGGATTTATTAGTCTATAAAAAATATTTTGACTCAATATTCAGGATGAAAAAACATATTCTTGATGAAGGTAAATCATGGATCGTGGCTCAAACCGGACTTTTTTCAAGCTCTGCTGAAAAGGCTTCTTCCATGTTGGATAATGTTGATATTCCGTCACCTAATATAGTATTAAAGAATGGAGAAAGAATAGAACTTAATACTTCTAATTATATTAAATACAGACAATCAGTTGAAAAAAGTGACCGCCGAGCAGTAATGGAAACATACTGGACAAATCACAGTAAATTTAAAAATACATTTGCTGTATTGCTTGACTCAGCTATAAAGCAACATCTATTCAGTTCAAGAGTACATAATTATTCTGATACATTAAATGCTGTCCTGTATCCCAAAAAAATTGACAAGAGTGTTTATACAAATCTAATCGAAACAGTAAAAAACAATCTTTCTCCCTTACATAGGTATTTGAAATTAAAGGCGAAATTATTAAAAATTAAAGAACTTGAATACGGCGATATATACGCTTCAGCTGTTCCATCAGTCAATTTGTCATATACAATAGAAGAAGCAAAAGATTTAATTATCAAAGCTCTTGCTCCACTTGGAGACGACTACTCAGAGATACTCAAAAAGGGTTTTAATAATAAGTGGATGGATATCTATCCAAATAAAGGCAAACGTTCGGGGGCATATTCACAGGGTAGCGTTTACGACACACACCCATTCGTTTTGATGAATTATAATGGTACTCTTGACTCAGTCTCAACCCTGGCACATGAATTTGGACATGCTCTGCATTCCTATTATTCGAATAAAAATCAACCTGTACAATTGGCAGATTACCCAATCTTTCTTGCTGAAATTGCCAGTACATTTAACGAAATACTATTAACAAATTATCTTTCAAAAAACACATCTGATCCAAATACAAAATTATATATACTTGACCAATATCTTGATGGTATCAGAGGAACTCTGTACAGACAGACTTTATTTGCTGATTTTGAGTTGGAAATACATAAGGTCGTTGAAAATGGTGGGACATTGACTCCTGATTTGCTTGATAAGATGTATTTTGAATTGACAAAGTTTTATTATGGACATGATAAGGGGATAGTGAATGTAAATAAATATATAAAAAATGAATGGAGTGGTATTCCGCATTTTTATTATAATTATTATGTTTATCAGTATAGTACAGGTATTTCTGCTTCGATTGCTCTTGCAGATATGGTTGGCTCGGGAGATGATACAAATAAGATTAAATATCTTGATTTTCTGAAATCAGGCGACTCAGACTATCCTTTAGAAATACTAAAAAGAGCAGGGGTTGACCTCACATCTCCAAAACCAATACTTGCAGCAATAAATAATTTTGAATACTATGTCACTGAGATGGAAAAGATTATAAAATAGTCGTTCTTTGATAGGCTACTTGAGGCTCCATAAGGCTAAAATAGCTTCGCAGGTCTTCACTTTGTTCCGGCTCATTCCGGTTCTTCTAATAACTATTGAAAAAAATAAAATAATTTATTTTTTTGTTGACAAATTTGTTTTATTGTACTATGATGGTGGTACGGAGAAAATATGGGGAATATTGTTAAAGTATTAGATATTAAAATAGACACGGAGTCGGCAAGACCTGTTTATGAGCAAATAAAACAGGGGATACAGGTTGCTATACTTTCTGGTTATCTAAAAAAAGAAGACAAGCTATTGCCGATAAGGACGCTTGCTAAGAATTTGAAAGTTAATCCAAACACGATTGTAAAGGTATATTATCAATTAGATGTTGAGGGCTTTATTTATTCAAAAGCAGGGCTTGGTTATTTTGTTAAGTCAGAGCAGCAGGACAAAAAATCTACCTCTTTTGAAATATTTAAAAAACATACTGAGGAGTATATTTCTTTAAGTTCAAAATTAGGGTTTTCGGTTGATGATATGGTCAAAGAGATTGACGCTTTTAAAAATAAATTAACCAGTAAAATAATTCAAGGGGTGCAAAAATGAAAAAAATAATTTTATTCATGATGATCCTTATTATGCTATTATTGAATATAATGTCAAACCCGGAAAGAAATATGAAGAGAAAAGTAATAAATAAAGAAATTAATATTGAAAAAAAAATCTAAAAGGATTATAAATAAAGTCTTAAAGTAGAAGTTAGGGCTTATAAGGAGTAAAAATGGACATTTTGGGAATTTCGATGAATTTTGTATGGTTTTTAGTAGGTATTATTTTTATATTTTTTGAATTTATAATACCCGGGCTTGTAATAGCTTTTTTTGGTGTTGGGGCAATAATTACTGCGATAATTACAAGCATATCTACACTCTCTATCGCTATGCAAGTTACAGTGTTTTCCGTATCTTCAATACTGTCAATTTTGCTTTTGAGAAAATATTTTACAAAAGTATTTGCAGGTAAAGAATTAAATGCCGAGGATAATGAAAATTTTAATATTGAGATTGGTAAAATGGTACCAGTAATAGAATTGATTGAACCGAATATAATTGGCGGTAAGGTAAAATATCAGGGTACTCTCTGGCCGGCAAAATCTGATGCAACAATATCTCCCGGGGAGAGTGTTGAAATAATTGGTAGAGATAATATAACATTGATTGTAAAACCTAAATTGAGCAATAATCATTCAACTTAGGTTAAAAAAATAATATATAAAAGGAGGAATTATGAAAAAAGCATTATTTATTTTATTAACATTAGCACCATTGCAAGCACTTTTGGCAGCAAGAGGAGATGGCGAAAGTCCTGCTCCATTAATTATAGCAGGGGTAATTGCTGCACTCGTTATAGTTGCATTATTTAAAACAGCAAGAATTGTACCAAACAGATGGGCATTTGTAGTTGAAAGACTTGGAAAATATAGCAAAACATTAGATGCAGGATTTCATATACTTTTTCCATTTCTTGACAAAATATCCTATAAGCATACCTTAAAAGAGGTTGCAGTTGACGTTCCACCTCAGAACTGTATTACAAAAGACAATATCTCAGTTGAAATTGACGGTGTCCTTTATATGAGAGTTGTTGACCCTGTAAAAGCAAGTTATGGTATCAGAAATTATCAATTTGCTATTACTCAATTAGCCCAGACAACAATGCGTTCAGAGATTGGTAAGATAGACTTGGATGTAACATTTGAATCAAGGGATAATATCAATAACCAGATAGTAAGTGCTGTTGATGAGGCATCTGACCCATGGGGTATTAAAGTAACAAGATATGAGATAAAAAACATTGAAACACCCGCAACAATTAGGGAAGCAATGGAAAAACAAATGAGAGCCGAGAGAGAAAAAAGAGAGCAGATAGCTTTATCAGAGGGAGACAGGCAAGCGAAAATTAATAGAGCTGATGGTTTCAAACAGGAATCTATAAAATTATCAGAGGGAGAAAGGCTGAGACTTGAAAATGAGGCTAAAGGTCAGGCGGCAGCAATTCTTGAAGTTGCAAAGGCTACAGCACAGGGTATTAAAGAGATTGGTGAAGCAATTAATCATCCTGGTGGTAAAGAAGCAGTTAGTTTGAGGATAGCAACAGACTGGATAGACTCCTTTGGTAAATTAGCAAAAGAGACCAACTCAATGATAGTACCAACAAATGTTGCAGATCTCGCAAGTGTAACAGGTATATTAAAAAATGCCTACGATTTTGCAGACAAAGGAAAAAATAAGTCAGAATAAAATTAATTAGTAAAAGGGGGAGTTTTTCATACTCCCTCTATAGTTTCAAAACAATTTAAATAATTTAAATATTATCTTAATTAAATGATGGTAATTTAGGCAATTTAATTGATTTAGTATCAAAAAAATCTGAGAGTTGAATTTTTAGTTCGTCAAATCTTTTTAGATGGTCTGAATATTCAACTTTAAGCTTATCAATTTTAATAATCAGTTTATTATATTCTTCTTTAACACTTTGTGTTTTTCTCTCAACAACTACTTCCATATCATCTTTGAATGTTCTTATACCTTTTTCTGCTACCTGAATATACTCATCTTTTAAAATTGTAAGCTTTTCCAAGGTTTTTTCAAATTCAATTTTTATAGACTCGGTTGCATTTGTAACATAGCTTGAATAGGATTGTTTTAACTCATTTATAAGGGATGCTACAGGAACAACGTTTTTAACTTTATATACATTTGCTCCTGCAAAGGCATAACCGTTTTCCATATCTCCCATTCTTGCAAAATTAAGAGCTTCTGATATACAATAATTTGCCTTACCCGCTTTACAATGTTCGAGACATTTCCATGAGCATCTAAATTTTTGTCTTATGCCTGAATGAGCTCTTTTGATAAAATCATTGGTTAATGCTCTACCCGGCATACCAACTGGACTTTTTATTATTTGAATGTCTTCTTTTTTACTGTTTACATATATCTCTTTAAATGTCTGGTCAACTTCACATTCTTCAGTTGCAACAAACCTTGTTCCCATCTGAACACCCTTTGCACCAAGTTTGATAAATTTGAATATATCGTCACCTGTGAAAATTCCACCCGCAGCAATTACAGGAATGGAAATTGAATTTTTCTGCTCAAATACTGACATTGCTTCTACAACTTCAGGGATGATTTTTTCAAGTTGAAAATTCGGGTCAGAAATTTGTTCAACAGAAAAACCAAGATGACCACCGGCTTTTGGGCCTTCAACTACAACAGCATCCGGAACTCTATTAAACTTTTTATCCCAGAACTTAAAAATCAATGATGCAGCCCTTGCAGAGCTTACTATTGGAACAATTTTTGTACCTGAAGAATTAATCTTTTCAATTGGTATGCCTTTTATAGGTAAACCTGCACCAAGAAAGACCAAGTCTGCTTTTTCTTCTAAAGATACATCTAAAAGCTCATAAAAATCATTAGCAGCAACCATTATATTAACGCCGATTGCACCTTTTGATAGTTTTTTGGCTTTTCTTATTTCATTTCTTAAAGCTCTAATGTTTGCCTCTTTACCGTTTGTATAATAATCTTCTTCACCCATACCAATTGCATTTGCGGCAATTATTCCAATACCACCCTCATTTGCAACTGCTGAAGCTAAACCTGAGAGGGATATTCTTACTCCCATTCCACCCTGAATAATTGGAGTTTTTAATGTCAGATTACCTATTTTTAATTCAGGCATTATTATTTTTTTAGGAAAATATTTAGTTAAATCAATTTTAGGAAAATCAATTTTCGGCATTTTAAAGTTAAATTTTAATTTAATGTCCATAACATCTCTCCTCATGGAATTCTTTTTTAAGTGATATTTTACAATCAATTAAACTTATTAGCAAATTAATTTAATAAAAGACAAAAAACCAGGAGGCTAACGTTATGTACTTTAACAAAAAACGATTTTTCAATATGGTATTAGAACCGTATTATAATATCAGAAATTAGTGTGACAAGTTTTGACCTGAAAGATCGTAGTATCAATTCCGTCAAGGGATTTGCTACTACCCTCTGAGCTTATGGTTGATAAATTTATTGACTTTTTTTAATTGTTTATATAAAATGTAATATGTCACTTAAATATTCACTAAATATATATTATGCAACACTAATTATTTCTTTTTTATTGCTATCTTGTGATAATGCTGAAAAAAATAATGTAGTAAAAGTTGATTTTTCAAAATCTATTTATAATGATAAAATCTCAAATAAACGGAATAAAGTTCCACTAAAAATTGCTATATCTGCAATGATTTCACCTAAGGAAACATTTGTTTATTATAAGCAGTTAGTTAATTATATATCAAGCAAGTTAAATATCTCTGTAGTTCTTAAACAAAGAAAAACATATAAGGAAATTAATGATTTATTTAAAACTAACGAACTTGATCTTGCCTATATTTGTTCAGGTGCATTTATAGAAGGTGAACATGATTCTGGTTTTGAATTATTAGTGGCTCCGATTGTTAAAAAGGAGCATTTTTATTATGCATATATTATTGTACATAAAGATAGTCAGATTAAAAAGTTTAAGGATCTTTATCAAAAGAGATTTGCTTTTACAGATCCATTATCAAATACAGGAAGATTATACCCATTATTTTTAATATCTAAATTAAATAAGATGCAGAATAACTTTTTTTCAAAAACACTTTATACTAATGGACATGATAAATCAATATATGCTATTACAAAAAAAATAGTTGATGGTGCCAGTGTTGATAGTTTGATATTTGATTATATTTCAGAATATAAACCTGAATTAGTCAAAGAAGTCAGGATAATAAAAAAATCTCCCCCTTATGGAATTCCACCTTTTGTAATCAGATCAAATATAAATTTAAATAAGAAAGAAAAAATTAGAAATATTTTATTAGAAATGCATAAAGATGATAAAGGAAAACTTATTCTAAATAAAATTATGATTGAAAAATTTGTGAAAGTTAAGAATACACTATATGATTCTATAAAAAAAATGAAAGAAAATGTTAAATTTAAAATAGATGATTAGTATATATGACCTTCAATAATGAAAGATTTTACAATCAAACTTAGAACGAAATTTACTATAAGTATAATACTGGTTGTATTATTCTTTGGAACAATAAATATTCTTTTAATTCGAGGAATTACTAAAAAAGCAATGTTGGATGAATTAGATAAACGTGGTCTATATATAGCTAAAAACATTGCTGAGCAAATTACTTATGATCTATTACACGAAGACTTATTATCAATTCAACAAAAAATAGATGGAATTAATTATCTAACTAAGGATGTATCATATGCATTTGTGTTAAGTAAAGACAATCAGGTGATTGCTCATAATTTCGTTAAACCTTTTCCCATTGAATTAATCTCTGCAAATAGAATTGAAAGAAACAAAGCGTATAAATACAGTTTAATAGTTGATAAAAAAAGGAATATTACTTATAGAGATCTTGCTTTTCCATTATTAGATGGTGAATTAGGAACAGTACGTGTAGGTTTAAGTGAAATTATTATTACTAGAGGAATTAATAAGGTAGTAGGGATTTTTACCTTTATGGTTCTTGCATTTTTATTTATTGGTATTCTTGCTGCGTTTGTTTTTGCATACAGGATTACATCACCAATTTCAAAGATCATTAATGGATTTGAAAATTTAAATTTTAATAAAGATATCTCAAAAATAAATATAAATACTCATGATGAGATTGCAATACTTGGCAATAAATTCAATCATATGGCAGAACGCTTACAAACCACTCATAAGGAATTAACAGAAGCTCAAAATAAGCTTATCCATACAGAAAAATTAGCAGCAATTGGAACTTTAGTTTCAGGAATTGTACATGAAGTAAATAATCCATTAGCAGGATTAAAAAACTGTATGAATAGAATTAAAAAGAAACCTGAACCGGAAGAATTTTTGAAATATTTTAAATTGATGACTGATGCATCTGATAAAATTGAATATGTAATAAAAGGATTACTTGATTTTTCAAGAAAAAGTAGTATCGAAAATATTCCTGTAGATATAAATAAAACTATTGTTCATTCACTAGATTTAACACAGGCTCAATTATCATATAAGTCTATTGATTTAATATTAGATGTTCCTGAAAACATAGGATTTTGTTTGGGGGATCACCACCAGTTAGAGCAGGTATTAATGAACTTATTATTAAATTCGATTGATTCAATGCCTGATGGTGGTTCATTATGCTTAAGTTCATATAAAAAAGATGGATATATCTATATTTCAATTGAAGATTCTGGAACAGGTATAAAAAAAGAGCATTTGGCAAATATATTTGATCCTTTTTTTACAACAAAAGAAGTAGGAAAAGGTACAGGTCTTGGATTACCTATATCAAGTAATTTTATTCAAGCACATGGAGGAGATATTCAAGTAGAAAGTGTTGTAAATAGAGGAACAAAAATTACAATATCCTTACCTGAATATTCTCTCCCTGTCAAAGAGTAATATGTGATTTTATAAGGAGTATAAATGAAAATTCTTTTAGTTGATGATGAAGACAGTTTAAGAATACCTTTACACGAAGACTTGTTTGATGCAGGCTTTACTGTTATCTCAGTTGATTCACCAATTCCTGCTTTAAAACATTTAAATGAACGAAAATTTGATGTTGTTATAACAGATTTGAAAATGAAAGAAATGGACGGTATCCAATTTTTAACTAAAATAAAAAAAATTTTTCCAAATGTTTTTGTGATTTTAATTACTGCATTTGGCAGTGTAAAAACTGCTGTAGAGGCAATGAAATTAGGAGCATATGATTTTTTTTTAAAGCCATTTTCTACAGAAGAAATGATAGTTATATTAAATAGAATTAAAGAAAACATTGATATAAAAAAAGAAAATATTCAATTGAAAGATCAACTAAGTGAAAAATATGGTTTCCATCAAATTATTGGTAAAAGTAAACATATGTTGGATATTTATACTACATTGAAGAGTGTCGCAGATTCTAATAGTACAGCACTTATTATAGGAGAAACAGGGACAGGTAAAGAGATGGTTGCAAATGCAATTCATTTTTGTAGTAAAAGGAAAGGTCGCCCTTATATAAAAGTTAGTTGTGCAATACTTTCCAAAAATGTTTTAGAAAATGAGCTTTTCGGTCATGATAAAGGCGCATTTACAGATGCATTTTCTGAAAAAAAAGGACGATTTGAACTTGCTGACAATGGTACTATATATCTGGATGATATTGATGATATGCCTTTGGATATTCAAGTAAAACTATTGCGAGTGCTTCAGGAGAAAGAATTTGAAAGGGTCGGTGGAACAAAAACAAAAAAAGTTGATGTAAGGGTTATTGCGTCTTCGAAAATTGACCTTTTAGAGAAGGTCAATAAGAATGAATTTAGAGCTGATTTATATTATAGATTAAATGTTGTTCCGATTCATTTACCCTCATTGAAAAATAAAAAAGAAGATATACCATTGCTTATTAATGAATTTATAAAAAAATATTGTAACCAGCATCTAATAATATCAAAAGAAGCTATGAGTCGTTTTCT
>JAOZTV010000002.1:0-9897 GCA_029939015.1 Candidatus Aminicenantota bacterium | reverse complement strand
CCTTGATTATAGCTGGCCTGGGAATGTTAGAGAGTTAGAAAATTTAATTGAGCGTTTTTCTATAACCGTTCCGGATGGTTATGTTGAAGTATCTGATTTACCGATGGAGATTAAGAATGGGATTCAATGTTTAGATACAATTGATTTAAAGGAAAAATCATTTAGTAATATTATTAATGATATTGAAATAAATATTATAAACAAAGCATTAAAAGATTGTAATGGAAACATAAGTCAGACTGCAAAATTGCTAAAAATGAAAGCTACAACATTAAGAAGTAAAATAGAAAAATTATCATTAAAGAGTCAAATATAATCTAAGCACATGATGTTGAACTGGATTTTTGTATTAACCAAAAAATAAAATACGAAATTTCGTTTGTATTTACGAAATATCATGCTTTTATAAAAAAAAGATTTTTTTTCAATTCATCTAAATGTCGAATATTGTTGTTTAAAACAACATATCTTCATATTTTCATATATTGGCATTTTTATTGCATAATAATTTATTAAAATTAATTTATGGCTTCATGTAAAAGGATGTTGAATTACATGAGTCTTATAAGGAGGAAATTATGTTTTATGCCTGGGATTTTCGCATCAGCCTTGACTTTTTCTTTGGAGGTTTGGGATTGGGAGCATTTTTACTGGCTGCAAGCACGTATTATATAAACCGTGAAAGATATCGGTGGACTATTCGTGTTGCAAGTTTTTTAGCACCTGTTTTTGTTGTAATTGGCTTACTATTTTTATTGTCTGAACTTGGTCGTCCAGAAAAAGCAATTATTACCTTATGGAATTTTAATCCAACTTCACTAATTTCATGGGGGGGATTATTACAATTTCTTTTCATTATTGTGGCAGCACTTTTTTATTGGAAAATCAAAAAAGAACAGTATGATAAAATGACACATTTTATTACCGGACTTGGCAGTGCTTTAGCTTTATTGATATGTATTTATCATGGTTATTTATTAACATCAATAGGAAGAGATGCATGGTCGGGAGTATTACCTCTTCTATTTTTACTGGTATCAGTACTTTCCGGTTTTGCTTTTATGGTTTTATTAAATATACTATTTAATAAAAATGATCAAGAAAAAGGGCCCGGTTTAAATCTACCGATTATTATGATTTTTTTAATTGTTTTTACAGGAATTGGAGTTTTTTCGTGGATATATGGCCTTTATGTTGGTAATGCCGAAAAGATATTAATTTATAAATTAATTACTGGGAAATATGCACTTATGACATTTGGTGGTATTTTTGCAGCTGGTTTGATGGCACCTGGAATATTATTTTTTTTAAATTCAAAATTAAAAAAGAACTCAATTAATAAGATTTCAACAATAGCAGGATGCATTTTAGTTATTAGTGGTTCGTTTTTAATCCGGCATCTAATATTATTACTTGGTCAAACTTCATTTTAAAGGAGGTAAATCTATGAAACTTAAAAGAAGAGATTTTATGAAAGTTATATCGGTAGCTGGAGTTGGTGCAGGATTATTACCAAAAGATTATTTATTTTCCAGTCCTACTTTATCAGTCCCAAATGGGATGAAGGGCAAGTGGATGTCAACAGTTTGTCAGGGTTGTACTACATGGTGTCCTGCACAGGCATATGTAATAAATGGGAGAGTGATTAAAGTTAGAGGAAACCCTCATTCGAAAGCTAATCATGGGAAAGTTTGTCCCAAAGCTCATTTAGCAATTCAACAAATGTATGATCCTGATAGAATTAAAGTACCTTTAAAACGTACAAATCCAAAAAAAGGAAGAAATGAGGATCCCAAATTTATACCTATTTCCTGGGATGAAGCAATTAATACAATTGCAGATAAAATGTTGGAACTCAGAAAAAGAGAAGTTCCAGAAAGATTTGCTGTATTAAGAGGACGTTATTCATATATGAGAGATGTTCTCTATGGAGCTGTGCCTAAGATATTAGGGTCTCCAAATGGTATATCACATAGTGCAATATGTGCTGAGGCAGAAAAATTTGCATCATTTTATACAGAAGGATATTGGGATTATAATGATTATGATCTGGAACATACAAAGTATGTATTAAGCTGGGGTGCAGACCCACTTTCTTCAAATAGAATGATACCTCATGCTATCAGTATCTGGGGTAAGGTAAGAGATCAGGCTAAAATTGCTGTTGTTGATCCCCGTCTATCTTCAACTGCTGCAAAGGCAGACCATTGGCTTCCAATTGTTCCCGGGCAGGATGGAGCATTAGCATTAGCAATAGCTTATACAATCTTGACAGAAGGACTTTGGTCAAAAGAATTTGTTGGTGTTTTTAAAGATGGTAAAAATTTATTTGTAAAAGATAGGGAAATTGATGAAACACAGTTTGAAGAAAAACATACTCATGGCGTTATAAAATGGTGGAATTTAGATCTAAAAAATAAAACTCCGGAATGGGCGGAAAAAAAATGTGGTATCTCAGCAGATTTAATTAAAAAAATTGCCATAGATTTTGCTTTAGCTGCTCCAAGAGCTATTTCATGGGTCTCTCCTGGAGCATCAATGCAGGTAAGGGGTGGTTATGGTGCAATGGCAGCACATGCATTAAATGGTCTTGTTGGCTCAATTGATAATAAAGGTGGAGTTGTTCAGAAAAAAAGTCCACCTGTTAATAAAACACCTAAATATTCTAAATATCAGGATGAACTTGCAAAAAAACATAGTAAATTAAAAAAAATTGATCAGAGAGGCTCTAAAGCTTTTCCTGCAATGAAAAAGAAACCAGGTAAGGGAGTTGTAACAAATAATGTCGCTGATGCAATTCTTGAAAGCAAACCTTACCCATTAGAAATGGCTATTGGATATTGGAATAATTTCGCTTATTCATGTTCGGGAGCAGAGAGATGGGAACGTGCATTGACAAAATTACCATTTTTTGTTCATATAACAACAAATGCTGCTGAAATGACTCAATTTGCCGATATTGTATTACCAGCTGCATTTCATATGTTTGAAAAATGGTCTTTTGTAAAACAAAAACAGAACCTGCATGGATATGCCGGTATTACTCAAAAAATTGTTGAACCTTTCTGGGATGTCAAAATGGATGAAACTGAAATACCCTACATGATTGCAAAAAAACTTGCAGATAAGGGTTTTTCTAATCTTCTTGATTATTATAAAAATGAGTTTAAAGATCCTGAGACAAACAAAGTACCGGAAACAGAAAAAGAATTTGCCTTGTCGGCATTAAAATTTTATACACATCCATTATGGAATGGCTCAGCGGCATCTAAAGGTGATAAAATTACTTCATGGAAAGAATTTCAAAAACTTGGAGTTTGGAATACCAAAAGGTACACATATAAAACCAAATGGGATCATTTTAAAACTGAAACTAAAAAATTCGAATTTTATAGTGAAACTTTAAAAAAGAATCTAAATCTTCATGCAGAAAAACATAGTACTACAGTTGATGATATTTTAAAAACTTGTAAATATACATCTTTTGGAGAATTAGCTTTTATTCCACATTATGAAGAACCATATAGATGGGGTGATGAGAAAGAATTTCCTCTAATATTCAGTGAACATAGATCGCGTTTGAATAGAGAAGGAAGGTCTCAAAATACCAGTTGGTATTATGCTCATAAGAATTGTGACCCCGGTGATGAAAATTGGGATGATGTTATAAAATTGCATCCAAAAACAGCTAAAGTTCATAATTTGAAAAATGGTGATAAGGTAAGAGTTACATCTCCAACAGGATCATTGGAATGTACTTTGAAAGAATGGGAAGGTATTCGTCCTGGTGTTGCAATAAAATGTTTCGGGCAAGGACATTGGGCTTATGGTTCTTTAGCAAGTGCTAACTATAAGAAGAAAATACCAAGAGGAGGTAGCAATAACCATATACTTCCAGCAGATTATGAAAGACTTAGCGGCTCAACTGCAAGACATGGAGGAGTTACCCGTGTCAAAATTGAAAAAATTGTATAAGGAGGTAAATAATGACAAAATATGCAATGATAATTGATTTAAATAGATGTGTAGGCTGTGGTGGTTGTGATATAGCCTGCAAGAGTGAAAATAATGTGCCTGATAATTTTCATTGGGCAGATCATGAAGTTGAAACTTATGGTAAGTTTCCAGATGTTAAATACAGACATATACCAAAACTATGTAATCATTGTGATAATGCACCATGTGTTCGTGTATGTCCAACAAAAGCAATGCATAAAAAAGATGATGGAATTACAATGCATGACCCAAAAAAATGTATTGGCTGCAAATCCTGTGTCTTAGCATGCCCTTATGAAGCTGTTATGTATAATGATAAAGTTCCATTTAAGCAATGGAATAACAAAAGTGAACTTATTAAAGGTGGAACAGCATCACCAAAAGAATTAAAAGACAAATCTAAAGTACCTTTTCCAAATTATAATCCAGAACGATCACTAACCAGTATGGGAGTAAGGGAAAAAGGAGTTGTCGAGAAATGTACTTTTTGTGATCATAGGGTTGGGCAGAATAAATTACCATTTTGTGTTGAATCATGTCCTGCATCGGCAAGAATTTTTGGTGATATAAAAGATGTAACCAGTCAGGTATCTAAATTAAAAGGAAAATATGAACTTAAAGTTCGAAAATTAGAAAAGGGTACCAGACCGAATGTTTTTTACATCAGAGAGTATTACAGAGTATAAAATGAACAAACTGGAATATGAAAAAAATTTAAAGATCGTTCGATTAGCATCTGTATTGCTAACAGAACCGGATGAGCCATTTAGTGAAATAGTTGAGAAATTGCTTGATTTATCTAATGATTTTTCTTCAGATCATGATATTATTAAAAAAGAAATAAAAGAATCATTTTTAATTATTGGGAAAGATTTATTGGAATTTAAAGTAGAATATTCCAGACATTTTATTGGTGCTTCAAATTTATATACACCTCCATATGCATCATTTTATCTTGATAGTCAAAATAAAATGATGACAGAGTATACAATTGATACTTTAAATATGTTCAATTTAATTGGCTTGGAACCTCTACATGAAGATTTACCAGACCATATTGTTTACGAATTAGAATTATTGTATCAGCTGGGAATTAAAATTCAGGAGGGTGATATTAAAAATATATATTCTTTTGCATTGAAGTTTATAAATGATCATTCTCTTAAATGGATGAGTTTATATTATGAAGCGTTAGTTCATAAAAAAGCAAATAAATTTTATATTAGTCTAATGAAGTTAACTTTATTAAGTATTAACAATTTGAAGATGTTTTTAGTTAAAAATTAAAAGGAGAAAAAATGTTTATAAAAAAATTAATTTATGTATTTATTGTGATTACGGTTTTTCTAAGTTTCACACAAATTAGTTATTCTGATGATATCAAAGGTTATATGATCCCTGAATACTATTTTGTTGGAAGCCACCATAGTGGAGGTGAAGATGTAGATGGTATTGAAGGACAGCATGGTTTTTGGTTAAGACGAATTTATTTTGGTTATAATACTAAATTATCAGATAAATTCTCAGCTAGGGTTAGACTTGAAATGGCTAACTCAGCGTTCTCAGAATCCAACCTAACACCTTATATAAAAAATGCCCATTTAAAATACAAATTAAATGGAGGGGCTTCTTTGCTTTTTGGAATTATTGAGCCACCAAGTTTTAATAAAATTGAGAAATTCTGGGGTTATCGGTTTGTAGAAAAATCGGCACCTGACTTCTTCAAAATGGCATCATCAAGAGATTTTGGAGTTGCAATTGATGGTAAAAGTAAAAGTGGACTTGTCTATACATTTATGTATGGAAACTATAGTTCAAATAAAGGTGAAGAAAATAAGGGCAAGGGCCTCTATGGTCGTCTGGGATATGAGACTAAAACCATGTATGCAGAAACCAATGGTTACTACGCAGCAGATAATGGTAAAAACATTTCATACCTTGCCGGTTTCCTTGGACTTAAAGGAAGTTGGGGACGTTTTGGTGGAGGTTACTATTATAAAAATGAAGCACCTGAAATTGGAGAAAACTCAAATACCAGTATAGTTTCTATTCATGGTACTAAATATCTATCAAAAAAAATGGAAATATACGCAAGATATGATCATTTTTTAAAAGAAGGTTTAAAAGATCCAAGTGGATATCTTCCAGTTTCTGCAAAGGGTCAGTTGCCTAGATTTATTATTACTGGCTTGGTCTTTAAAGTACATAAATTAGTTAAATTATCACCAAATGTAAAATATGTATTTTACGGAACTCCTGATGGAGGTGGAAAACCTGATGGTAGTGATTTCTATTTTAATATTACTGCCAAAGTTTCATTTAAATCAGGTCTTAAATAAGAATAAGAATCAAAAATATTATATAATTATAGGGGTGGATGCCATATCCACCTCTTATCAAACATTCTTTATAAATCAATTAATCTATTGCAAAATTATTTAATTTATGCTAATAATTATACTTATTCAGGAGGATTATTGTGAAACTAAAGATACTCATTGCTATTTTATTTATTTTTTTAAATGTTATCGTTTATGGGGATATAAATTATGATGAGGAAAAATGGTCAAGTAACGAACCTCTTTCAATTCCGTTAAAAATTCGTCTTGAACAATTGAATAAAAAAAACCTTATCCAAAATTATTCTTTTGAAAGTGTTAATAACATTCTTAATAACTGGAAAATAATTGGTTCAAATGTATTTTGGGTAAATAAAAACAATAAAAAGTTTAAGAATGAAGATGTTTTCTCTGGTAAAAGGTCTATAAAGATTGAGAGAAAAAAAATTCAGGATGAAACTGAAAAACTTGGAGAAGGTGTTTTAAGTGATTTTATTTCTGTAATACCTGGGAACTATCTTTTTACATATTCAGTCAGGCTTGAAAATATTTATCCTAATAGATGGAGGCTTGGTACTAAATTATTTGATTCAATTAATATTAGAATGTTTTTCTACGATAAGGATAAAAAAAAAATTGACCCAAAAGTTTATTATCCCTATTATGATGCTTATATAGACAACTCATTTAAAGGGTATTCTTTTTCAAATTTCTGGAATATTGAAAAATTTCCTTGGGCAAAGGTTAGAGGCAGAACTTATAATTATCCTTTTAGTGAGGGCGATATTCCTGATAATTGCAGATTTGTAAAAATATTTCTTGGATTAAAGGGCAGAGGTGAAATGTGGGTTGATAATGTTGATTTAAGATATTCAAAGTGGAATTTTACTTCAAAAGAAAGAATATCAAAATATTTTAATAAAAAAATGTCAAAGGGAGAGATGTTGGTTCCTAAACCTAAAGAAATTTCTAAAAAAAACGAATTAATCGAGTTTAATAATAAGGAAATTTTCATATATACGAATAAAACAAGGTCAAATACACTAAATACAGCTATAGAATTATTAAAAGAAAAAATTGGTGAAAAAATAATTATAACAGATAATATTTTTGATATTAAAAAGAATTCTATTGTTTTCAGTCTTGGAAATATACAATTATCTGATAAAATTGAAAACAAACTGAAGAAATTGAAAAATAAAATCAAGGATAAAAAGCAGGCATATTTTATTGATAAACCTCTGATGGATAAACCATTATTTGTTCTTAATGGTAATACAGATATTGGAGTTTATTATGCTGTTACAACTCTTGTGCAACTTATTGATAGTAAAAACAAAACCTATACGCATTATAATATAATAGATTATCCAGATTTTCTCGGGCGGTCTTTTCTTTTTACAGACCTGAGTACAGATGAAAAAATTGCAAATGAAAAAGATGGCTTATTAAGAATGTCAAAGTATAAATTAAATAAAGTTTATAATTCGTATGGCGATTGGGGAAAGGACTGGAAAAACCCAAAACCAATGTATATAAAAGGACTTAAAGAGATTGGAAAATCAAGCTTGGACACAGGTGTGGTTGACCTTGCCTTAATGGTTCATCCATATATGCACTTCAAATATGAACAGAAAGTTTCAACAATGGACAAAAAGACCAAATATTATTTTAGTCATAGTGATGAAAAAGCAATGAATGCTCTGAAAGCTAATATTAAGGTAGGTATGGAGGCAGGAGCTAAGACATTGATGCTGATGGCTGATGATTTTGTTCCTCACGAGACAGATTATCGGAAAATTTATTCTCTTTGGAACGATAAGGATAAACAAAAATTTACAAACTTACAAAATGCTCAGGCATTTATGATTAATTCTATTTATAACTGGCTTGATAAGGATTACCCGAATACAAGATTTGAGTTTTGTCCTCCATGGTATTTGAATGAATTTATTGATAAGAGCCGAGGTAAAGCAGAACAGCATTTTTCTGATTTAGTAAGGCAGATACCAGAAGATGTTGCAATAATATGGACTGGAAATACAGTAAGGTCTTTGTCTTTTGATATGGCAGATATGGAGAGATATAGAAAACTTATTGGAAGATATCCAATGTTATGGGATAATACTCTTTATGCAAGAACATTAAGTGGTATCTATGGAGGTTATGCAGCATATTATCCGGGAAAGGTTGTAATGTGTAATCTTTTTGAACCATTAGATTTGTTTTTGCCAGATAATTTTTATAAGTATAATGATGGTGGTCATATCTATTTTAATGGTGCAGCGACATCAGAGATATATAAAATAAAGTATGGGACAGTTGCTGACTACACGTGGAATAATAATGAATATGATGCAGACCTTTCTTTATGGAAAGTTTTAATTATGAATTTTGATAAAAAAACTTCAATTGAAATAATAGAATTTAATGATATTTATTGGAAAACTTATAATGAAATTATGTATGGTGAAAGAGCATACTTAAGTAAGAAAAACTTGATATATGAGAAACATATTAAAAGAATTAATAAAGGAGTAAACAATCTTAAGAAATCATTAAGAAAATTAAAAAAATTATTAAAAAATAAGAACAAAAAACTATTAAATGAATTGGGCAATCAAATAAAAAGCCTGAACTCCAGAATAGAAAAATTAAAGAAGGGAGAAGGAATTAAAGTGCTTGGGAAAGCACAGATTTAAGTAAATAATGGATGAAATATTAAATTACTCTACTGATACTTTAGTTAATATTTTAGATGAAATTTCTGATGTTATTATTTTAGCAAAAGATTTAAAGAATTTTTGGGTAAATAAAGCTTTTTGTGAGTTATTTGGATACTCTAAAGAAGAGGCTATAGGAAAAGGTCTAGACCTTGTTATTGATACTGGAGATTTACAGATATTAAAAGTTGATCTTAAAAAAAAATTATCAGGAAAAAAAACCCAAAAAAAGTATGAAATCATCGTCTATAGTAAAGACAGAAAAAAAAAATACATTGAACTTGTTGCTAAATATATAAAACTTGATGAAGAGGATGCACTTTTAGTTGTCATTAATAATATTACAAATAAACGTAAAACAGTTGACCGTTTAATTAATAGTGAAAGAAAATTCAGATCTTTATTTGAAAACTTGCCTATAGGTATATTTATTTATAATAAAAATTTTATAGTTATTGATACAAATAAAAGCTTTGATAATATTCTTAATGCACCAAAAGAAAATATTCTTGGAATTGATGTTTCGAACCTTAAAGACAAAGCATTCATAAGTGAAATAATTAAGACTAAAAAAGGGCAGTCTGGTTTTTATAAAGGAGAATACACAACAACTGTTACAAATAAGGAATTATGGGTTGTTGTTAATACCGAACCAATTCTCGATAATAATGGTAATTTTAATGGTGGAATTGGTATCTTTACAGATATATCAAAACAGAAAGAGCTTGAGGCTCAGTTTAATCAAGCTCAGAAACTTGAAGCTGTTGGGAGACTTACAGGTGGGATTGCTCATGATTTTAATAATATTCTGACTGTAATAAAGGGATATTCTGACCTTG
>JAOZTV010000372.1 GCA_029939015.1 Candidatus Aminicenantota bacterium | reverse complement strand
GGTGATGTTTTTTATCTACATTCAAGACTATTGGAAAGAGCGTCAAAACTTAATGATGCCAATGGCGGTGGTTCATTAACTGCCCTGCCTATTATTGAAACACAGGCTTCAGATGTTTCTGCTTATATTCCAACTAATGTTATTTCAATTACAGATGGTCAAATCTATCTTGTACCTGAATTATTTAATGCCGGTCAAAGACCTGCTATTGATGTTGGTGTTTCAGTTTCAAGAGTTGGTGGTAGTGCTCAAATTAAAGCTATGAAACAGGTTGCAGGTTCATTAAAATTGGAACTTGCACAATATAGAGAGCTTGCAGCGTTTACTCAGTTTGGTTCAGATTTAGATAAGGCAACTGTTGCTCAATTGGAAAGAGGAAAGAGGCTCGCTGAATTATTAAAACAGGACGAAGGTGTACCTATAAGAGTAGAAGGACAGATTTTAACAATATTTGCAGGAACTAACGGCTTTTTGGATCCTGTTCCACTTGATTTAATCGCTAAGTATGAGAAAGATTTAATGGAATATGTAAATCAGAATAATCCGGAAATATTAAGAGAAATCAAAGAAAAGAAAAAACTCAGTGATGAACTTATCGGGAAAATTAAGGATATGCTTACTGAATTTGGAAGTGAATTTAAAGAAAAAAATATAGAAGAAGAAAAATAGAAAAATGGCTGAAAATTTAATTGATCTAAGAAGAAGAATTGTATCTGTAAAGAATACTCAAAAGATCACAAAAGCAATGAAAACAGTGTCAGCTGTAAAACTTAGAAAGAGTGCACTCGAATTAAAAAAATCGGGTCCAATGATGGACAAGATAGAATATTTACTTGGAAAGGTTGGAGTTATTGATGGTAAAAGTTTAAGTCCTTTTTTAGAAAATAGGGAAGAAGGTAAAACCATTGTGATATGCTTGTCTGCTGATAAAGGACTTTGTGGAGCATTTAATTCAAATATTATATCAAAGTCTGAAAAATATATTGATGAATTAAAAAAAGATGGCGAAGATGTATCCTTAATTATTGCTGGAAAAAAGAGTTTTAAATACTTTGAAAAAAGAGGTACAGAAATAAATAAAAATTTTGCTGATTTTATTCCAAATATGTCTTTTGAGTTATCTGTTGAGTTCTCAAAATATATTCAGGATATTTTTTTAAAAGAAAAAATAAAAAAAGTTGATGTAATTTATTATGATTTTATTACTGCCGCAAGACAGGAAATAAATATAAAACAATTATTCCCAATTAAGAGTAAATGGGATGATAAAGAAGAAGTACCCGTTGAGTATATCTTTGAGCCGGAACCTGAGGAAATATTTGAAGCATTACTCCCAAAATACATTAATTCTGTTATTTATAGGATATTAATGGGAAATGTTGCATCTGAACATGCCTCAAGAATGGTGGCGATGGATTTAGCAACAAGAAATGCAAATGATATGATTAAAAGTCTTACCCTGACAATGAATAAGATCAGGCAGGCTGCAATAACAAAAGAATTACTTGAAATTATAACTGCAACTGAAGCGTTGTCAAAATAGGAGGAATAGTGGCTGATAAAAAAAGAAATGAAGGAAAGGTTATAGAGATAATCGGACCTGTAGTCGATATAGAATTTAAAAAGGGTGAATTACCGGAAATATATAATGCGATTGAAATTGTCTCTGATGGTTTTGAAGTCAGTGATCCTATTAGAATAATTACAGAAGTGCAATTTCATCTTGGTGAAAATAGAGTAAGAACTATCTCAATGCATCCTACAGATGGATTAGTTAGAGGTATGAAGTCTTTTGATACAGGTGGACCAATTTCTGTTCCTGTTGGTAAAGAGGTACTTGGTAGAGTATTAAATGTTACAGGAGATCCTGTTGATAAGAAAGGACCTGTAAAAACAAAAAAAAGATACCCTATTCATAGACCTGCTCCAACTCTTATTGAACAGGATACAACGATGGAAATGTTTGAGACTGGTATTAAGGTTATTGATTTATTAGAACCATATCTCAAAGGTGGGAAGATTGGTTTATTTGGTGGTGCTGGAGTTGGAAAAACAGTTCTCATAATGGAATTGATAAATAATGTTGCAAAAAAGCATGGTGGTTTTTCTGTGTTTGCTGGAGTTGGGGAAAGAACAAGAGAAGGAAACGATTTATTACTTGAAATGACTGAATCAGGAGTTCTTGATAAAACTGCCCTAATTTATGGTCAGATGACAGAACCTCCAGGTGCAAGACTTAGAGTTGCTTTAACTGGATTAACTGTTGCAGAATATTTCAGAGATGAGGAAGGGCTTGATACACTCTTATTTATTGATAATATATTTAGATTTACTCAAGCTGGTTCAGAAGTGTCTGCAACACTTGGAAGAATGCCTTCTGCTGTTGGATATCAACCAAACCTTGCTACAGAAATGGGAGAAATGCAGGAAAGAATTACTTCAACCAATAAAGGTTCAATTACATCTGTTCAGGCTATCTATGTACCTGCTGATGATTATACAGATCCTGCTCCTGCGACAACATTTGCACATCTTGATGCAACAACAAACCTGTCAAGAGCTTTAACTGAAATAGGTATCTATCCTGCTGTTGACCCATTAGCTTCATATTCAAGAATTTTAGACCCTAAAATAATTGGTGATGAACATTATGCAGTTGCTAGAAAGGTCAAAGAAATTTTACAGAGATATAAAAACCTTCAGGATATTATTGCAATTCTTGGTATGGAAGAATTATCTGACGAAGATAAAGTTGTAGTTAATAGAGCAAGAAAGATACAAAAATTCCTCTCACAACCATTCTTTGTTGCTGCTGAATTTACAGGTATGGATGGAGAATATGTTGAGATTAAAGATACTATAAAAGGCTTTTCTGAAATAGTTGAAGGAAAACATGATGACCTACCTGAGCAGGCATTCTATATGTGTGGTAGTATAGAGGATGTTATTGAGAAAGCTAAAAAGATGAGGGAGTA
>JAOZTV010000371.1 GCA_029939015.1 Candidatus Aminicenantota bacterium | reverse complement strand
GTATCACCGGAAGCGACTTTAAAAGTGTCCATGGACTTATGCCTAATGGTACTAGGTATATTATTTGGATATGTAAAATATTTAATCGTATGCAAGTAGAAACAATACTTTTCAAAATATTGATGTAAATCAGATCTTTTCATGATTTTCATCCATATTGACATTTCAGCCGGAACGGAACAGATTGAACTATATCTGTGTAGACCTGTGAAGGTGCTTTTTCCCGAACTCATCGCCCTCTTTACTCTCACGTTTACTCTCCTAAATTCCATCATATTCTTTCATGGAACTTTTCTACTTACATTTTTTTAAAAAACAATTCTTCTGATATTTATTTAAATTCATATTATTAAATGCACAACAATAAGAAATCCTTTACAAAAAACATTAAAGTAATGTTGACACATAACCACCGTCAATAACTATACTTTGTCCAGTTATGTAGCTTGCCTGACGTGAACATAAAAATGCACATAAAGCTCCAAATTCCTCTATTGTACCCATCCGCTTCATTGGCACTTTATTTGCATGAAGTTTTACAGCTTCCTCAAGTGTTAAATCATTAAGTCCCGCCCCTGTCTGCCGCATTCTATCCGTATCAAATGGTCCGGGTAAAATACTGTTGACTGTAATCCCTGTTCCCGCCATTTCACGTGCCAATGTCCCAAAAGCTCCTATTAAGCCAGGTTTTATACTATTTGCTAAAACAGAACCGGGATCGGTCTTTTTTGCAGAAACTGAACTAATATTGATAATACGCCCGAACCCTTCCTTATTCATATCAGGAATACATTTTTGGACCATATCTATTGCAGATAACATAACATTATTAAAGGCTGTTTGCCAATCCTTAACACTCTTACTCATAAATGCTCCGGGGAGAGGTCCATCGGCATTAGTTACCAGTATTGAGATTGTACCTAAGTGAGCTTGTGCTGACTCAAAGAGATGTTTACACTCCCTTGGATTAGTCAAGTCTGCTTGTATAAAATGTGCATTTTTACCGAGTCTGGATATCGTCTTAACACTATGTTCCGTTTTTCGTCCATTTATAACTACCTGTGCTCCTTCTGCAACCAATGCCGTTGCACAACCTAATCCAAGTCCCCGGGTACTCCCCATCAATAATGCTGTTTTTCCTTTAATTCCTAAATCCATTTATAATCTCCTATAGATGTTTGCCCATCAAGTATGCTTTTTCCATTATTTTTTTGTTTTCTCTAATTTCCCCTTCTATATCTGCAGACCCATAAATCATATCCTCAAAAGTTGTACCAAGATATCTACACATATCTTGAAAGAATCTGAATACATTAATTATGCCTGAATTTAAAACATCAGGATCTCCAAAAGTTAGAACAATACCAAATTTTTTCCGATTAAAAAAATCATTCTGACTTGCCCAGACTCCATAAAGCCGATCAATAAATATTTTAGCTTGTGCAGATATGTTAAACCAATAAATAGGACTGGCAATAATGATAACATTTGATTCTTTAACTTTCGGATATAATTGATGCATATCATCTTTAATTATACATCCATTTGATTTATCATCTTTGCATTTTTTACAAGCTTGACACGGCTTTATCTTCAAAGCATTTAAGTAAACAAATTCAACAATTGCCCCTTTTGCCTTTGCACCTTTTCCAACTGCCTCTGCTAATGCTGCACTATTACCATTTCTGCGAGGACTTCCCAATATGATAAGTATTTTATTTTTCAATTTTATCTCCTTAAACTTAATAAAGTAATTAGTAAAGTTTATTAGGTAAAACTTTCAAAACCCTTTATATAAAAGACTTTCGTCTATTATTTTTTTCTCCCCCCTATATAAAACAATAAAAAATACATTAAATAACACAAACTATTCCGGTAAATTAATAGCATATTTAACTAATTTTTCATTTCCTTCTTCATCGAGAACAGCCAGATATAGAGAATTATTCTTAAAAGTAATAAGGTTTATTTCTGACTCTTTTTCAATAGTAATAAAAGCAGAATATATGAATTCTCCTTTTCTATTGAAGATATCTATTTGTTTGCTATTCTTTGAATCCGGATCTGAAATTAATAAATATATATTTTTATTACCGGAAGCTGTATAAATTCTATAAAAATATGAGGCATGCTTTGGAAGACTATTTATAATATTTTTCAACATTTCGGCAGGCACATCATTAAGCTGTTTTTTTAATTCATTCTTAAATTTTTTTGAGACAAGCTTTGGTTTTCTATTTAAAACAGAAAAGGAATCAGTTCTCTTTGTTATTAAATTATAGCTATTAATCTGATAGGTATTATTCATACAATAATAGAGAGTATTATTTGAATATCCCAGAACCATCATCGGTGTAATATCTCCTATTACAATAGCAACAGTCGTAATGTTAGCACCGGAAGCCTTTGTATCAGAAGCCTTACTAAAAGGGTTAAATTTGGCAATTACCTGTTTGTTTTTACTTTCTGTATTATAAAGAAGGATTTCTGCTTCTTTTTTTTGGAGATCTCTTACACTTGTAGGAGCAGAAATATATAAAGTATCACTTATAATATTTCTTACTTCTAAATTTGATGGAATTATTATTGTTTTTTTATACTCTCCTTCCAAATCAAAATAATGAATTCTACTTCTGTCCATAATAATTAAACTTTTTTTTGTTAAATGAAGCTGATTACCACCAAAAAACCTCTTTATCTCACCAGGACCTTCTCCTTGTCTTCCAAATGCCTTTAATAACTTTCCAGCAATATTATAAATTCCAATTTTATAATTTTTTCTATCTATTAAATAAACCCTGTTATCTTCCCCGATTTTTACATTCTGAATCGATCCGATCGGCGTTTCTCCTATATTTTCAATTTCCCATTTTTTTACCATTTTAAAATCCCATAATCCTTTACTTGGTTTATTCTGATTTTCTACCTTGGGAAACATAAAAAACGCTGGTAAAACAAATAAATATAAAATTAAAAA
>JAOZTV010000084.1:4251-10694 GCA_029939015.1 Candidatus Aminicenantota bacterium | reverse complement strand
GTTCCTCTAATTGATCCGGCACCTGATTGTCCGAAACAAATCATACTTATAAACACTAGTATGCTTAAACTTAATAAAATTTTTTTCATTTATTCCTCCTTTTTATAAATTTTATTTACACTTTATTATCTGCAATTTATTTTCCATAATGCATTTGATACATGATCAATTGTGATTAACATCATCAAAAAAATCATAAAAATGCTTTTTAAATACGTAAAATGCTTTTTGATGTAGTAGAAGAATTCCAGATTCAAATCAATTCTTATAAAATACTTCAAATTATTGAATTTTTGATTCATATTTTTGAATTAAGGGCTCGCGTAAAATTAATTTAGAAGATTTACATTGCTTTTATTTAAAATAATTGCAGGATCTATATCTCTTATTATTTTTCCCAGTTCATATTTTTTGAATTTTTCATTTAATGTTGTTGCTTTTATTCCAAGAATTGATGCTGCCTTTCTCTGATTACCACCGGTTAATTTTAAAGTAGTTAAAATAACCTTACATTCAACATCTTTTATGAAATTTCTAAATGTAAGTTTTTCATCATTTAAGTTTTTTAAAACATAAGTAGTAATTAATGTATCAAAAGACCCTTTAAATTTTTTGTTAACTGCTGAATAGTTAATTTTGGTTTCTGTTAAATTTTGCATTATATTCTCCTTATTTATAGTCTTAAAAATCTTGAAAGATTTTTCCTGTACTGCCTTCCCCATTTAATTGTTTTTTTATCCTTTAAGATAACTTCATATTCATTCTTTTCATTTTCAATTAACTCTCTTATCCTATCCACATTTATTATCGTGGAACGATTAATTCTCATAAAAACATCTGGATCCAGTTTTTCCTCAACCGACCTCAATGTATTTCTGATAATATAAGATCTATCATTTACAAATACTCTGATATAATTGCTATCGGCTTCAACCATATCAATTTCTCTTTTATCAAAAAAAAGATGTTTCCTGCCTATCTTAATTAAAAATTTTTCCATGAAGCCTCCTTAAAAATTCATTTCTTCCACACATAGTTTATATGTCAATAGCCTCACTTTTTAAATAGTACTTTTTACTATTATGTAGTTTGGGAAAAAAGGCTATAAAAAACCATTCATTTGACATTAAGTACAAAAATAAATACACTTGTTTTTTAAAATGGATGTAAAATGAAAAAATTGAACAATCGTATAAAACACAAAATGGCAGTTTTTTTTATAGTTTTTATCTTACAAATAGCTTCTATTCAGCTTTTTACTCAAGAGTTAAGATTTGAACATATTGAAGATACTTATGATTTGAAAATTAATGCCGTCACAAAAATCATTCAAGATTCTACTGGTTATCTTTGGTTTGGAACAAGAAATGGTCTTTTTAGATACAATGGATATGAATTTAAAATTTTTAACAAAAAAAAGTATAAAAACCTAGAATCAGATATAATCCCTACAATTTTTGAGGATTCTAAGAGGAGATTATTAATTGGTACAAGAAAAGGTTTGTATTATTATAATTATCAATATGATAGATTTAAATTAATTTTTAAAAACAAAAACAAGAGAATTACATTTGTTAATACAATTTTTGAGGATAATAAAAATAGAATTTGGATTGGCACATACTCCGGGATTTTTATACTGGATAAGAATGATAAATTAATAAAAAGTTATATTCATAATAAAGATGATAGTAATAGCATATTACATAATACTATTGGAAAAATTTCAAGAGATTCAAATGATAAAATATGGATTTTAACTCTTAATGGCTTAAGTATGCATAATAATAAAAATTTTTTTATTAATTACCCACTTCCACAGGATAATAAGATAAAACGAATATGGGCAACAACATCTTATTTGAATTCAGATGATGAGATTTGGGTTTCTGCTAAAAATAAAGGTTTAATGAAATTTGACATAAAAAAGCTAAAATACAGCTTTTATAAAGACAACTTTAAAGGAGCAGAAAACTTAAAGAATAATTTAATACATGACTTATTTCAGGATTCAAATACTTTATGGATATCTTCAATAAAAGGATTAATTCATTTTGATGTAAAAACAAAAGATTGGAGAATCATTAAAAATGACCAAAATATAACTACAAGCATAAGTCAAAATGATGTAAGGTATTCATTTAAGGATAGGAGTAATAATTATTGGGTTTGTACTCTTGGAGGTGGAATAAATAAAATTTCCAAAAACAGTTTATATTTTAATAATATTAAAGCTGGAAATAAAAAAACTAATTTAAATAATAAAATGGTATGGTCTATTTATGAAGACAAATCAGGTAATATTCTTTATGGTACAGATGATGGATTAAATTTTTGGGATAAAATGGAAGGTCGTTTCTATTATTATAAAGATAATTCAGCTAATAGTGAATTTAATGATGATTTTTTTATGTCAATATTTGAAGATCATAATAGGGATATATGGATAGGAACCTCTGGTAAAGGCTTAAAAAAATTTGATAGGCAAACAAATACATTAATAACATTTAAAAGAAATGTAAAAAATAAAAAGAGTATAAGTAGTAATGTAGTAACAAAAATATTTCAGGATGAAGAGAAAAACTTGTGGATTGGAACTGGTTTTGGTCTGAACAAGTATAATTATGAAAACAATGAGTTTTTAAAAATAATAAAAAACAAAAAACTCCCAAATGCTCATTTATTTTCAGTATTAGATATTATTGAAAAAAACCCAAATGAATTGTATATTGGTACAAATAGAGGTTTATTTGAATTTGATAAAAAAAAAAAAACATTAAGAAAGAACATAATTTTTAGTTCTATTAATACAATCGTTTCAGTAATTCTAAAAGATAATGGGTTTTTGTGGCTTGGAACAAATTCTGGTCTATATAGACTAAATATGAAATTTAAAACATTAATAAAATACAATAAACAAGATGGGTTACCCGATGATAGTATTAAAAGTATAATAAAGACTGACAAAAACACTTTATGGATTTCTACAGATTTTGGACTTTCAAAATTTAATATTCGAAAAGAAAGTTTTACTAATTATTATAAAAATAATGGGATATCAGGTAATAGGTTTAATGTAAGAGCATCAATCAAAGCCAGAGATGGAAAGCTATATTTTGGAGGATTAAATGGTGTGACCTCCTTTTATCCTGAAAATATCATTGAGGATACCAATATTCCGAATATAATAATAACTGAATTTAAATTATTTAACAAAGATGTCAATATCGGAGTGAAATCAATTCTAAAAAAATCAATACAATATACAAAAAAAATCAATTTAAAATATAATCAGAATTTTTTTTCATTTGAGTTTACAGTTTTAGATTTTACCAATCCACAAAAAAATAAGTATAAATACAAATTGTCAGGTATTGATGAAGATTGGGTTTTCTCAGATGCAGGAAGAAGATTTGCAAATTATTCAGGGGTTGCTCCTGGTAACTATATATTTACAGTAAAGGGATCTAATAGTAATGGTATCTGGAATAATAAAGGTGCTTCAATAGAAGTATATATAGAAACCCCTTTTTGGAGTACCTGGTGGTTTAGATTATTTATAGTATTATTTATTATTATAATCATTATACTTTTATATAAAAAAAGAATAAAAAATATTGAACATAAATTGAGAAGTGAAAATGCTGTAAATGAATTATGTAATAATTATAAAATAACAAATCGTGAAAAAGAAATATTAAGCTTAATACTTTCCGGCAAGGATAATAAAGAGATTGAAGATATTCTTTTCATATCCTATAATACTGTAAAAAACCATGTACATAACATTTTTAAAAAGTTTGGAGTAAAAAACAGGAGTGATCTAATCCTGTTTTTTAATACAACACAGAATATTGATAAAAGATAATAAATTATTTAATATTATTACTTTTGTTTACTGTTTTTTCTGTCAGGACTTTTTTTCTTATTATGTCATCGGCAAAGGAATAATGCATCTGTACAATTACCCATTTATTATTACGTTTTTCCAGAACACCAGTCCATCTAATATCAGTTAAATTGTATTGTTTTCCTTTCCATTCAATAATGTCATCCAACATAGCAGAACACCAGGCAACATCTCCTGACCGGGAAATATTAATCCGAAGCTCTCTTAGATCATAACTAATAGCTTTAAAATCCGGATCTTTCCAAAATTTGAACAGTTTTGTAAATTGATTCCAACCGACTATCGTTTCATTACTACTCTGCTGAAAAAAAAACAAATCTTCCTCATGGATCAAAATTTCTTTTAATCGTTTAAAATCTTTTTTTAGTGCCCAGGCTGTAATATCGTGTACTATTTTTCTAATAATAAGTCTATCATTGATATCATCTGTTTTTACAGCCCAAACATTTTGAGTTATAAGACCTCCAATAAATAATGTTAATAAAATCATTAAACTTACTTTCTTAATCATTTCAGTCCACTTCTTTTAAGTAATCCATCAACCCTAGGTTCCTGTCCACGGAAACGTTTGTACAGTATCATTGGATGTTCGCTGCCCCCTTTTTCCAGAATATTTTTTCGGAACGAGGCAGCGGTCTTTTTATCAAAAATGCCTTTCTTTTTAAATACAGAAAATGCGTCAGCATCTAACACTTCAGCCCACTTATAAGTATAATAACCTACATCATACCCATAGCAAAAGATATGTGCTAAATATGTGCTTTCCGCTATCCCTTCTATTGTCGGTATTAATTCGGTTGACGCCACTGCTGCTTGATCGAACTTAATAACATCACCATTAAATGGTTTTTCCAGTGTGTACCATGCCATATCAAGCATACCGCGACCCAATGCACCTTCGAATGAGTTGCCTCTATTGAAATTTTGTGAATCAACTAATTTTTGTACCAATTCCTGTGGTATTTTTTCGCCGGTCTTATAATGTACAGCAAACAGGTCGAGAAATTCTTTTTCTACAGCCCAATTCTGCATAAGCTGTGAAGGTAATTCAAGAAAATCTCTAAGCACTTTGGCTCCAGAAAGAGAGGGATATGTACATTGACTAAAAATGCTATGCAGGTTATGTCCAAATTCATGAAGAAATGAGTTCAATTCATAAAAACTTAACAAAGCAGGTGTTGTATCAGTCGGTTTTGAGAAATTACATATCGTATAGATCTGTGGACGTATCATTTTTCCATTAATATTGCTCTGTGGACGAAATTCTCCACTCCTGTCTCCTGCTCCCTTGCCTTTACGTGGAAAGAAATCCATGTATAGAACGGCCAAAAATTTATTTTTCTCGTCATATACTTCATACGTTTTTACATCCTTATGGTATTTTGCTATATTGTCGACCTCTTTAATGGTAATGCCATACAGGCGGTTGGCCAGTTTAAAAACGCCCTTGGTAACATTCCCCAGTTCAAAATAGGGTTTTGTCATTTCATCACTGATATTATACTTCTCTTGTTTCAGTTTATTTGAATAATAGGACCAGTCCCACCACTGGAGTTCAAAATCAGCCCCGTTGTTTTTTGCATATTGCTGAACAGCCTCAAGCTCTTTCTTTGCATATGGGAGGGATGCCTTGTGTAAGTCAGCTAAAAATCCATTTACACGCTCTACATTTTCAGCCATTCGCTCTTCCAACACATACTCGGCATAGTTTTTATATCCCAATAGGTTTGCCATTTCAAGACGCAGGTTGACCATTTTTTTGACCAATTCAATATTGCAGTACTTATTGCCGTTATTACCTTTTGAATGGTATGCTTTATATAGTTTTTTTCGAAGATCCCGATTTTCGCTATGCCTCATAAAAGGGCCATAGATTGGATAATGTAATGTAAATACCCAACCCTCTTTTTTGCGTTTTTTTGCCTCAAACGCAGCATTTTTTTTTATAAAATCAGGAAGCCCTGCCAATTCTTCTTCATTGGTAATATGTAATTCATATGCATTCGTCTCCTTCCGTACATTATTGGGATATATAGAACATATTGTTGAAAGCTCAGTTTGGATTTCTGCAAAGCGTTTTTTATCTGTCTTATTAAGCATTGCTCCTTTACGGATAGAACCGTTGTAGTTTTTCTTAATTAAGGTTTTCTGTTCGGGAGTAAAATCTTGCTTGTCAATCGTTTTATAAATTTTGTGTATCCTTTCAAACAGTTCTTCATTCATGCTTGCTTTGTTCCAGAATTTAGAGATAAGCGGCATAAATTCGCGGGCAACTTTTTGTAACTCTTCATTTGTTATAGTTCCCACTGTAAAGTAAAATAGCCTGTGAAGCATTTCTAATTTTGCAAAATCGGTTTCTAGCGGAAGCATGGTGTTCTCAAATGTAGGAGTATCTGAGTTAGAAATTATTTCTTCTAATTTCTGCTCTGCCTCACCGATAAATACTTTAAGGGCAGGCAGGTAATGTTCCGGCTTAATTTTATCAAATGGAATGGTTCCATGCGGGGTGTCAAATTCCTGCAATAAAGGATTA
>JAOZTV010000084.1:2079-4151 GCA_029939015.1 Candidatus Aminicenantota bacterium | reverse complement strand
TTTATCAAATGGAATGGTTCCATGCGGGGTGTCAAATTCCTGCAATAAAGGATTACCGTTTTCAATTATTGGTTTTCCTTTACAGCTGTTGTATGTAAGCATTGCAACAACAACGATTAATAAAACAATTAATTTTTTCATTTCTTTTGTGAATAAATTAATACTTTTTCTCATATTACCTCCTGTAATATTCTTTTTCTGAATCAATATTTCTTTTAATCATTTTTTATCTCTATTTTTATATGTAGGTAATTTTACTTTGTATTTTATAATCTTAATCTCCCCATCATTATCTTCAACTACCATATAAAGATATCCTTTTTTAAACAAATAGTGTTGATTCTCTATGATTTTAATGGACGAATTATCCGGTACTTTTACAAATGTTTTGTAAAGATATTTGCCTTCAGGTGAAAAAATGTCTATCTGTTTTCTGTTTTCATTGTTAAAATCTGGTACATGAATATATACTAATTCATCATAGATATCAATATGAACAAAATAAGTTTCATAATCAGGCAGACTTCCAACCAATTTTTTTACTACATTTTTAGGCATAGATTTTGGTGATTTATTTATAAGGTTCTTTTTATATTCTTCCGGTAGTTTAATTTGTTTTCGTTTTAAAGAAAAAGAATTTAGTTTTTTTCCATTCATGTCAACCCTATTTATTGTATATGTATCGTTTTTACCATAATAAAGTGTTTTACTGTTTTTATCATAAAATGTAGTCATCGTTGGAGTAACGCCAAATTCAGTCATAGTTATATCCATTGATTCATCTTTATGTCTTCCTCCTTGATATAAATTAAATCTGGTTATTGAAAATTCTTTGCCAGTTTTTAAATTAAATCTTGAGATTTTGCCCATACCATCTTTAGGCGTATTTATAAAAAAAGGGAAAAAGATAAATTCATCACTATCTAAAAATATGACTGGATTTCGTTTAAAACTATTACGAATTGAATTGACAAATTTGCCTTTTTTTGTAAAATAATTTATCCTATCAATATCTTTAGCAATCAATTTATCTTCAACAATATAAAGTTTTGAATCAAGATGTTGCTTGATTTCACCGGGAGCTTCCCCTTTATTGCCAAATGTTTTTTTAAATAATCCGTCTTTGTTAAATACAAAAAATTTCTTTATTTTTGTGTCATGAACATAAAGATTACCATCTTCATCTATAAGTATCTGTCCTATTCGTGCAAATGCATCTTTTCCTGTTTCACTTATTTCCCAAACTTTAGTCTGTTCTAAATTCCAATTACCAAAGAGAGGTTTATCCAAGTTTTTAATCATTTCTGCATATATAACAGTTATTGACATTATCAATACAATTAAAAAAATTATAAATTTACGCATTTTTCATCCCCCTTAAATTTAAAATTAATATTATGACTAATTAAACAAATTATCCATATACCTTTGGGTACATTTGTGATTTTGAGTATAAAGTCCTATATAAAATGTTATTATAAAGATTGATAAATAGGTATAATAATTGTATAGTTAGATTATGAAAAAAGCATTATTTTTTTTAATACTTTCTGTTTTTATTTTTAGTTATCTGGTTTTGTTTCCAAATAATACAGCTAGATTTGATCATCTAACAACAGAGAATGGACTTATTCATAATAGTATAACCTGTTTGATGCAAGATTCTAAGGGTTATATGTGGATTGGAACTGAGTTTGGATTAAACAGATATGACGGATATAATTTTAAACAATTTATCCATGATCCCTCTGACAAGTTTTCAATATCTAATAATATAATTTTAAACCTTTTTGAGGATAACGGAAACATGTGGGTAATGACAGATAATGGCATTAATATTTTTAACAGGAAAACAGAAAAATTTTCTTCTCTAAAAATAAAAATTCCCGGTCAAAAAAACACAAAAAAATACTATAAAGTACTTACTATAAAAAAGGATCAATATGGTGATTTATGGATGGGAGGAATATATAGAGGAATAATCAAGTATAACCCGAGAAATAAAACTAGTAAAATATTTTTAAATAATCAAATTAAAAAAAAGATAAGTTTCCCCTATGCAATTACAAAGT
>JAOZTV010000084.1:0-1979 GCA_029939015.1 Candidatus Aminicenantota bacterium | reverse complement strand
TTTTTAAATAATCAAATTAAAAAAAAGATAAGTTTCCCCTATGCAATTACAAAGTTAATCATTGATAAAAAAGGAATCCTATGGTTTGGAACTAATATAGATGGGCTAGTCAGATTTAACCCCAAAAACGGAAAGTTTACAAGGTTTTTAAAAAACAAGAATAATTCTGATAGTTTTTCCCATAAGTCTATATCTTCTCTCTATAAAGATAGTAAAGGCAATTTATGGGTAGGAACTCATGGGGAAGGATTAAATAGATTTGATAAAAAAACTGAAAAATTCATTCACTATGCTTTGAATAAGAAGAAAAATTCTGATATTAAGTCGATATTTATTACAGCAATAATTGAAGATAGAAATGGTGACCTATGGATAGGAACTAAATATAGAGGAATAAGCCGTCTTTTAAATTATAAAGATAGGAAATTTACAAAATATATTAGAGACCCTTTTAATGTGTTCAGTTTAAATAATAATACAATTACTGCATTAACTTTAGATAAAACAGGTAATATTTGGATTGGGACTGAATTTGGAGGATTAAATCTTTATAAACCTCAAAAACAGAATTTTTCTTCTATTTTTTTCAACTTAAAATATCCGAAAAACACAAATAATATGACAGCATTATTAATTGATAAAAAAGAGAATCTATGGTTAGGAACAAAATTTGGATTATACTTATTAAATAATAAAAATTTTAATAGAAGTGATAGTATAACGGTTTTAGGAAAAGATAATTCAAAACCTTTTGCCCCAGGTTATACTAGTATCATATATGAAGATAGTTTTGAAGATGTTTGGTTTGGTATTGTTTATGGAGGTTTAAAAAGGTTTGATAAAAAATCAAGTAAAATAATAAATTATCCATTTATTCCCGGTTCTAATCTTGGTCCTCATGGTTTTATAATAACAGATATTATTGAAGGGTCAGATAAAAATATATGGGTTGGGACATATAATAATACATTAAACATGTATGATCGTAAAAAAAAGATTTTTATTATATACAAAAACAAAACTGTTAAAAATCCAGTTAAAAACATCAATATTACATTTGCTAATGATATAATAGATAAAAACAAAATCTGGATTGGGACATCTAATGGGTTAAGTTATTTTAATAAAAAAAACAAACAATTTAAGAATTATTCTTATAAATTTGGTATAAGATCACATCAAAATTCTAATAGAGTTTATTCTATCTATATATCTCCAAATAAACCTGAAATAATTTGGATTGGAACAGAAAATTACGGTCTTCACAAATTTAATATTATTACCAAAAAGTGGAAATATTATAGAAAAAAAGATGGCTTAAATAATAATTCAATAACAAGTATAATTGAAGACAATAATAATCTCTGGCTTGGAACAGGAAAAAGTTTGTCCAAATTTAATATAAAGAATGAAGTTTTTGAAAATTATTCTGAGCATGATGGAGCACAATCCAATGGATATAATTCTAATACCTGTTTAAAAGATAAAAATGGATATTTGTATTTCGGGGGTACCAATGGTATCAATTATTTTTTACCGGGAAAAATAAAAAAAAACAAATCAGTACCTGATATTCTGATAACCGACTTCTTAGTATTTAATAAAAAAATTTCACTCAAAGAATCAATCTCAGAAATAGAGAAAATAAATCTTAAGTATAATGATTATATGTTTAGCTTTAAATTTTCTTCATTTGATTTTAGTAATCCTGAAAAAAATCAATATGCATACAAATTAGATGGTTTCAATGAAGAATGGATATATACAGATTCATCTAATAGAGTTGCCACATTTACAAATATTCCTCATGGAGAATATGTTTTCAGAGTAAAGGGTTCAAATAATGATGGAGTCTGGAATGAGAAAGGAGCGTCAATTAAAATAATTATTATTCCACCATTTTGGGAAACGTGGTGGTTCAGGCTAATAATAGCATTAATAATTCTGCTTATTATTATCTTACTTTTTAAAATAAGAAT
>JAOZTV010000370.1 GCA_029939015.1 Candidatus Aminicenantota bacterium | reverse complement strand
AACTCATTGTCAAAATTATTTTTTAATTTTTCAATTAGATATATTAATGTATCTTGTTCTTCCTCTGAAAACCCTTTATATGAAAGTGTTAATAAATTTTCAGATGTTTCTTGAAATGTTTTTTGTATTTTTAGAGCTTTATTAGTTAGTGATATATAAAAAATTCTTTTGTCCTTAAAACAATGTGTCTTTTTTAAATAGCCATTTTGCTGCATCTTAGCAACTAAAGTTGTAATTGTTGATTTATCACGACTTAACATTTTTGCCATATCACTCATTTTGAGTTTTCCATTATTTGCATAAAGTATTGCTAAAACAGAAGCATGAGCAGGAAGCAGATCCTGCAAGCCTGCTTCCTTTAACCTTTTTTCTATAAGTTTTTTAATTGATTCATCTGTTAATGAAATCAATGTCGCAATATACTTACATCCCATATTCTTAGGTTTTATGTGATAGTTACATTTTTATTACTAACTTTCCACGAAAACCACCTTTTTGACTTAATTCGTGAGCTTCTTTTATTTGGTCGATAGAAAACATTTTAAAAATATGACCTTTTAATTCTTTCTTTTCAACCATATCTCTTATGATAGCTAATGAGTTAGAGTTTGGGGCAACTATTACTACTTTTAGTTTTCTTGACCTGAAAATATTTGCTATTGGGCTAAGTATTAAAGCTGACAGAGTAGCTGCGGTAGTAACATAAATGCCACCTGTTTTTAAGAAATGTTTTGACTCAGTAAATTCTAAATTTCCTACTGTATCAAAGATAACATCATAATTAGTACCTGACTTCAACACAGCATCTTTTTTATAATCAATTACATTATCACATCCAATTTCTTTAGCAAATTTTATATTTGAAGTACTGCAAATACCTGTAGTTTTGCATCCTAAGGCTTTGGCTATTTGTACAGCAACATTTCCTACACCACCAGTACAACCGTTTATTAAAACTGAGCTTCCGTTTTTTATTTTTGCTATATCTATAAGAGCTTTATGAGCTGTTAGAGCAACCAATGGTAAAGATGCAGCCTCTTCAAAGTTTATGTTTTTGGGTTTTAAACTAATGTCACTTTCCTTAACTTTAACAAATTCTGCATAAGTTCCTTCTTTTGCTTTCATGCCATTAATCATTCCAAATACTTCATCGCCCTTTTTGTAGTTTCTTATATTCTTTCCTATTTCAGCAATAATTCCTGAATAGTCAGAGCCAAGAATCCTTGGCGGAATTTTACCTGTCATCATCTTCATCTCGCCTGTCCTGATTCTCCAATCAAGAGGATTGATTGAAGCTGCTTTAACCTCAACAAGTATTTCATCCTCACCAATTACAGGTTTTTCTACATTTTCTATATTCAATACATCAATTGAACCATACTCTTTTGTAATAACTGCTTTCATAATAATCTCCTTTTATTTATTTAACAATATTTATGGTTGGGCGTCCAACCAAATGCAATAGTAAATTATAGTTGGGTGTCCAACTATTGTCAAGTGTTTAAAACTAAAAAAATATTTTGGTCAAAGTAAAAAATTTCAGATTTAGTTTGCTTTAATTCTTATAAATTGTGATTTTGCCAGTATTTCATCGTCTTTGTTGACGGCAAAGGCTTCAAATTCTACCCAATTTTCTGATTTTTCAAATTCAATTGGAATGGTTAATGTTTTCAGGTCTTTATTATACTTCCATTTTCTATAGAGTTTATATCCTTGTTTTTCAGTTTGTCTATAGAGTAGAATATTAAATATTTTGTCTCCTGAAAAATTAATGGAAATATTTTTTTGTTTATTATTTCTAAAACTCTTTATACTAATTAATGTTGGGAAAAGTACTGATATCTCAGGTGATTTAATCATAACTGGAGATGTACTTTTAGTAGAGTCGATATTTGAATAAATTATTTTATAATTACCAGGTTTTATTCCTTTTGGAAGCTTAAGTCTTGCAAACCAGCTTCTTGGGGATATCCATTCATGTTCATAAATCATCAATACTTCTAGGTTTTTATGTTTTTTTGAATTTATTTTTAAAACGGGAATAGAGTTTATGTCCATATCCTTATTGAAAAACAATTCAAGCTCAATGGTATCATCTGAGTTTGTTTCTTCTGGATATAAAGTATGTTCATACATCTGAGAGGGGGAGTTTTCAGAGGGATAGAGCAATCTTGGTTCAATAGTGATAGTTTTTTCTGTATGTAATGAACTCAAAATTCTTTCTATTGTTTCGTTATGCCAGTAATTATCTGAAAGGTCCATTTTAATATCTGTAATTAATGTTGATGTATTATTATAAAAAGTATTAAATTTAATTCTGATATTTTTATTGTTTACAAAAGAAAGAGCTGTATTATTATTCAAAAACAAGGAATCATTTATAAGAATGTTTTCTGAATTAATAAAAGAAACGCCTTTGAAAGAGTTTGTAATATTATTCCTTTTTAATTCAATATTTTTAAATGATAATATTTCAATATTACCTGTGATTTTTGAGTCAAAAATTTTTATAGATGAATCCTTAGTCTTTGATATTATTTTTAATTTGCCATTGATAAGACAATTTTCTAATAATATTTTATCAATTTTAATTTTTGCATAATTTTTTTCATTTTTGTTGGTAGATGTGTTGATAATTATTGGGTTTTTTGTTGAACCTTTAATTGATAATTTGTCTTCAGAAGTAAGTTGACAGTCTGTTAAATCAATTATTGCTCCTGATTCTATAGTTAATTTAACATCTTTAAGTTTTTTAACTTTTCCTTTAAAAATATAAGAATGACCCTCTAAAAGCCTAAGATCATAACTTATATCACCTCTTATTATATTATTGTTTGTATTTTCAATTAGAATATTTTTATTTTCATCAAAAGATTTTAATTTATAATTTTTAGTAAGTGGTGCATAAATATATCCAGTTCTGACTTTATTATTCTTAATTTCAGGGATAATAATAGTAATCCAATATTTATTTCTCTTTAGAACACTAA
>JAOZTV010000369.1:1813-2991 GCA_029939015.1 Candidatus Aminicenantota bacterium | reverse complement strand
ATATTATTTGTATAAAATCTCAGCATGGAGATATGATGGTAGATATTAATTACCTTTTTGAGCTTAATGAACTTGCTATTGAAGAAACTAAAAACTACTCTAAAAAAAGAGACTTATTTGAGCTATTATATAATCAAAAGGGCAAACATTTTATTGGAATTACTGGTCCAAGAGGTGTAGGTAAAACAGTTTTATTAAAACAAATCACAGCTTCTAAAAAAAACAGCTTTTATATTTCAATGGATACACTAAAGGAGGGAGACTTATTTGAAATAGTCAAAACTCTCAACAAAAAATATGGCTTTTTAGTTTTTCTTATTGATGAAATTCATTTTCACGATAATTATGAACAAAAATTAAAAAAAACATATGACTTTCTCGATGTCAGAGTTATATTTTCAAGTTCAGTATCTTTAGCAATGCATGAAGCTTCTTATGATCTATCAAGACGAATTCAATTAATTAATTTATATCCTTTTTCATTTAGGGAATATATATATTTTAAAAAAGACATTCTATTACCAAAATTATCAATTGAAGATATTCATGACAAAAAATGGGAGCCAGAACATCTTCGATTTGAATACCTTTTTGAAGAATATTTAATGGGTGGATTATTTCCTTTTGGATTAGATGAACCTCAAATACTCCCATTACTTAAAAATATTCTAAAAAAAATTATTTTTAAAGATATTCCTTCTTTTGCTCAATTAATGACAGATGAATTATATATACTGGATAAGGTTGTAAAATTCATCGGAACTTCTAAAGTTGAAGGAATAAATTATTCTTCACTTGCAAAAAACATTGGAATAACTAAATACAAAGCAGAAAAATATCTGGAAATATTAAAAAAAGCATTTGTTATACAAGTGATTTTCCCATCAGGAACAAATGTGCTAAAAGAGCCAAAGGTACTTATGCACCTACCATTTCGTTTATTATACAACAATTATGAAAATGCAATTGGTGGTATAAGAGAAGATTTTACAGCTGAAATGTTAAGTATGAAAAAAACAGAATTTTACTATTTAAAATCTACAAGAGGTGCCAAAACTCCTGATTTCTTAATAAAATCAGATATAAAAAATAAATTAGAAAATGATATTGTGATAGAAGTCGGAGGAAAAGGAAAAGGTCGAGAACAATTCAAAGGAATAACAGTTAAAAAAAAAATA
>JAOZTV010000369.1:0-1803 GCA_029939015.1 Candidatus Aminicenantota bacterium | reverse complement strand
AGAGGCTATTAAGATTGAAAATGAGGCTATAAAAAAATCAAACTCAATATATACGATAAACACATCAAAAGAAAAAATAAAAAAATGGGAAAAGAATTTATAAAGGAGATTAAGTTGAAAAAATTATTTATTGTATTTATTTTAATGAGCATTATTGCTTTTAGTCAGGTTAAATCAGATATTGTAAAAATGAAAAATATTGCAGAAAGTAAAAGTTTTTTTGACTTAGGAATACAACACATTGCATCTATGTCAGTTGATTCTTTAGGTAATCTTTTTATTATTGATGGAATGAAAAGGAAGATATTAAAATTTGACACAAAGCTTAAATATATTTCCTCATTTGGTAAACAAGGACAAGGTCCAGGTGAGTTTAATAGGGCTTATACAATATCAATAGATAAAAAAAACAATCTTTATATAATGGATAATATGAATAAAATAATTACTTATTCAAATTCTGGTAAATTGATTAATGAAAAAAGATTTTCAGGTGGGACAAGTTCAAGTTCAGGATTTGTTTTAAACTATCCTGTCTTTATTTCACGGAAGTATAAGAATATGCAACCACAAATAGTATTAATTAATTTAGAAAAAGGTGAGGTAGTTAAGGAATTTGAAGTACTTGTCTCAGCAAATTATTCTTTAAAAATGCCTAATGGGATGCGTATGGCTCCAACTATCGAATATGTAGGTGGACATTCTTTTATTGATACCTTTAACGACCATTGTGTTATTGCTGAAGGTGAAAAAATTAATGTACGCTTAATTGATTCTTCCGGGAAAGTACTGGTTATAAAAAAAGATAAAATTGAAAAGTCTGAACTCTCCTCAAAGGAAATAGACTATTTAAAAGACAAGATTTTTTTATATTTTGGGGGCAAATTCTCTAAAACTAGTTTAGTGAAATTATTATCAAATTACAAATATAAAAATTTCATATACAACGTAAAAATTGCAGATAACAGAGTATATGTATTCACTGTTGCAAGTGATATAAGCGTGAGAAATAAATATCCGGTAGAAATTTATGATTTTAAAGGTAAATTAATTAAAAAGAGTTATTTCCCTTTTGTACCTAAAAAAATATATGGGAATTATGTTTATAAAATTGAAACTATTGAAGAAGACGATGAAGAAATTCAGAAAATTGTAAAGTATAGATTTTAAAAGCTTATAATATCTCAGGTTTATTTAAAATCTTATATTTCACAAGTATTGGGTTTTCGTCGTAATCGTTTTCAAAAGTATAAAGATGATTATCGTGAATTGTAATAGTTTTATTTTTTAAATCGTTTGCCTTATCAATTTGTGGTAATTGTAAATAAAAATTATCCTGATATTTTCCATCAATAGAAAACACATCGATAAGTACACCTTTTGTTTTATCTACAGTTGAAGTAAATACCCAAATATCTTTAGCATTTATCAGTATTTTTTGAACATCTGTAAAAAACTCAGGTGTTGGTCCCTTCATTTTCATTCCTTTTTTTTTCTTCTCTTCCTTATACACAACAGGTTTATAATCTCTTTTAAATTTGTTAATTATTTTACCTCTTATAATATCAACATTATATATTAAATATTTTAATGAATTACTAACCAGAAGATTATAATCTCCAAAAACCGTATATGTTATACGATACTTATCCATAATACGAAGCATAAATCCATTTTTAGCTGCTTTTTTTAAAATATATTTTTTTCTAATAAAATTAAGTCCTGTTTCTTTAGAGATACCCTTAATTGCACCCCATGCCAAGATATGTTTTAAAGAGAACTCTCCTGACTTCAATTTTGCAG
>JAOZTV010000368.1 GCA_029939015.1 Candidatus Aminicenantota bacterium | reverse complement strand
CTTTTAATATTAAACTTCTAAAATAATTATTAGTTCTTGTTAGGGTTCGCGTATAAATAAGTTGGGTAATTAGACGATGATAGTGAGACGATATTCAAGGCAACTAGCCTTAAGCATATTGGGGATATGTGTATGTTTAGTTAACGAAGAAGATCGGTTCAATATTAAGTATAAAAACCAAGTTATTTATATGCGAGCCCTTAGTACCTATCCAGAAATATTTAATTGACAAAAAAGTATTATTATGTAAAATTAAATAGGGTAGGTTTAATAATTGAATATAAATTTTATTCATCTGATATTGTTTATGGGTGCAGGGCTTGGGGTTTTTTTGTCTTATCTGCTCTTTATAAAACGGCATATTAATTATGCAAATAGATTTCTTGCAATATTACTTCTTATTATAGTTTTGCAGATGCTTGGGCTTATAGTTTTTGAAATTGAAAAATTTTTAGCTTTTCCTGGTATGAATGTTTTTTTTTCAACTATAACTCTATTATTAGGTCCCCTGCATTTTTTATATGCAAAATTTCTTATTCAAACTGAATTAAGATTTAAAAGAAAACATTGGTTTTATTTTGCCGGTTTTTTAGGGATGAATATTCTGTTTTTGCCCATTTATGTCAGTGGAAATCTTAATATATTAATAATAGAATATAGAACATTAATGATTGTACAAAATGTTTTTATTGGATTACATGGAATTAGTTTTATGATTCTGACATTGATCATACTTCAACAAACATCTAAAAAAATCAAAGATTCATACTCCTCAATAGATGAAATCAATCTTAACTGGCTAAAAAGGATAACTATTTCAGTTTTGATTTGTCTTATTATTGTTTTTATTCACTCAATAACAGTTCAAATACTTCATATAAATATGTTTAATCCCTTGCTTATGATTGCAATAATGTTGACAGGTCTTATTTATATAGCAGGTTTTCTTGGATTAAAACAACCAGAGATATTTCTGCTCCCTATAATAAAAAAAAACATGAAATATAAAACATCCGGATTAAATTCAGAAATAGCAGAGTCAATAAAACAAAGACTTTTGAAAATCCTGGAAGATGAAAAGCCTTTTTTGGAAAGTGATTTAAATATTACAAAACTGTCAGATAATCTATCTATATCACCTTCCTATCTTTCTCAGGTAATAAATGAAAAACTTGGACGCAATTTTTATGATTTAATTAATTTTTATCGTATAGAAGAAGCAAAAAGACGTTTAATTGATCCAGTTTATAAAAATTTAACTGTATTGTCGATTGCCTATGATGTCGGTTTTAACTCAAAATCAACTTTTAATACTTCTTTTAAAAAATATATGAATTTAACTCCATCTCAATACCTTAAAAAATATAATCAAAATTAAATTTTATAGTTCGGCTCCCTAATATTGGACGATTTGCACTTATGAATGTGATATTTTTAAATTGAATTGAATGAAATTTTTTTTTTATTAATAAAATTAATCAATTTAAAAAAAAATAGGAGAAATAAATGAAAAAATTATTAATGGTACTAATTGTTTTAATCTTAATGTTTGCAAAACCTGTATTCTCTGTAAATGCAGTTTCACTTGAGGGGTTTTCGCGACCATCAATATTCTTAGTGAATTTTAACAGGGTATATATTTTAGAGCAGACGAGTGTGTATATTTACTCATTAAAAGATTTCAAACTTATTAAAAAATTTGGAAAAGCCGGAGAGGGGCCAAGAGAATTTAAAGTCAATAGAGCAAATGGGAAACCTTTATCCATGTGTTTTTATAAAAATCAACTATTGATAAATAGTGATCATAAGGCATCATATTTTGATTTGGATGGAAATTTTATTAGAGAGGAAAAAGTTAAGGTTGATAGATTGCTTTTTCCAATAGGTGAAAAGTTTCTTGGGATAGGACTTTTACCTGGAAAGGATAAAAAACAGTATTTAGGGTTTTCTCTTCATAATAATAAATACACTTCTAAAAAAAATTTATTTCTTAGTGATATTGAAATTACAAATCCACAAAAACTATTACTTCCAATAAGCAGCTTTACATATAATCCAGTATATAAGAAAAGGATATATATTAATGCGAATTCAAATGATTTTCAAATTAATGTATATAATAATGATGGAAAACAAGAATATGTTATAGAAAAAAATTATCCAAAATTAAAAATACCCAATAGCTTTAGAAAAGAAGCATTAACTTTTTTTAAAACAAGTCCTATGTTTAAACGGTCATTTGAATATTTTAAGAAAATAATTAAAATCAAGAAGAATTTTCCTCCTATAAGAGACCTTCAGATAATAGATGGTTTTATATATATTATTACATTTAAACAAAAAGGAAATCTATGGGAATGTATTAAAATGGACCTGAAGGGAAATGAAAAAGAGCGTAATTTCATAAAACTAAATGCTTTTGAACATTTTACTTTTTACCCTTTACTCTATTCAGTTTATAAGGGAAATGTTTACACATTAGTAGAAGACGAAAAGGATGAAATCTGGAAGATCCATGTCTCAAAATTTTAACAATTTCTATTTAGAAGATTTTTGATAAAATAAAGCAGGTACAAAAGTACTTATTTTATTTTGGTACTTTTTACCCATTGAAATTTTATTGGATTGAAACTAATATTGAATCGTCCATTATAGAGTTTTCTGATTTTATTTTGGATAAATAAATTTTAAGGAGATTAAAATGTTAAAAAAAAAACAAGTTTCAGTTTTACTTATGTTCTTAATGACAATGATTATAATTGGAAGTCTTTTTGCAGATACAAAAAATTCTGGAGACTATAGTAATATTATTGGTGAATATGAATTGCATTATCCATTAGGGACTAAAAATATATTCTTTTTTAGTTATTATTTAAAGGATGGTGCCTTATTTTGTTTACAGAAAGGAGCTCCTGATGAGGAAGGACTAATTTCAATAGGATCGGATCCCTTACTTTTTAAAGGTGTAAAAACTGGAGAAATTCATAAGTTCCTGAGAAATGATTC
>JAOZTV010000367.1 GCA_029939015.1 Candidatus Aminicenantota bacterium | reverse complement strand
TAAGAATCTGTTTATAATTCAATTATGATAAAAGGAGAAAATTAATTATGAATGATTTATTAATTAAAGTAAGAGAATGGTTAAAACCTTTGGAATTAATGGATTTATCTCTAATAATATTATTTGTAATAACTCTCTGGTTTTTATTAATATGGGTAATCTGAAATGATCTTTGTTTTATTGAATATATTCTTCTAAGTTATTGGGACGAAAATAATTCGCCCCAATTTGTAATTCTTTTATAAAACTATTTTTTTAATAATTAATTCCCAATCTTCATTTTCATTTTCAACAAGTTGATAGGTCTTATTATTATTTATTGCAAATGGATAAAGCTCAAGAATATCTTTGCTATCTAATTGTATATAAGTTTTTTTAATTAATTTACCCGATGTACTATAAATAAATGATTCATATTTTTGTTTTTCCATTTTGTTGGAAATAATATATATTTTGCTGTCTGCTATTCTATGAGCTTTTATAGGACGTAATTCTTCCGGGAACTCAATGTTTTTTCTGTCTAATGTATATATTCTTTTAAACCTTATGTCATTCTTAAAAAAATCATCATAGTTTTTTTTTAATTCCTTTGACATTAAAACCTTCCTGTATTCAGGTTTTATTGAAGGAAGTTCTTTCCCATTTATATCAAAGACATGTATAATTCCATCATCTGTTGGAAGGAAAAACTTATTATCTTCAGCATACTGATAGAAGAAATTTTGAAATTGCCCCATTATGATAGGATTTACTTTTCCTCCTCTCTGCTGTGGGGATTTAACTTTATAAACTCTTTTACCTTTTTTGAAATTTGAGTCATATAAATTCAGATCAATATATATTGTTTTTTCTTCAATAGACCTGGCAAAGCCAATATATTTATCTCCAAACGGGACAAAACCTCCAAAAAGCGATGGTGCTTTTACCTCATTTAAAAACTTACCATCTTTAGTAATTAATGAAGTCTTTCCAATACTATTAATGAGTAGATTTTTACCTGCTATATGAAGCAGTAAACTTGGAATCCATGGTGCCGGTGATTTTGCAAATTCATTTGGTCCCTGCCCTTCTTTCCCAATCTTATTTTCTAATTTCATGTCTTTTTTTGAATATATAAAAACATTAATTCCCTGTGAAATATAAATATTGTTGTCATCTACGGTGATTGCATCAGGTTTGCTTATCTCTTTAAATATAATAGTATCACCTGCATATATTAATGTTGAAATAAATATTAATACTAATAATAAAACTTTAAACTTTCTCATTTATTCTTCTCCTTAATTATCTGAATCTATTTCAGATTTTTCTTTTAATTTTTTTTGGATCATTTCCTGTTTTGGTTTATCAATAAATATCCAATTTAATAATGTGCCAATACCTAAAGCTACTAATAAAGCTCCAACCATGAGAAATAATTTTTTTACATCTTCTTCCAAATCAGGAAAGATACCTGTCAATACAAATACCATTAAAATAAAAGTTATTCCTAAACTTAGCGAAATTAACGAAATTCTTAAAGATAATGTCTGTTTACAGTGCTCAAAAAAAATTAAATCACTGGTAGTTGTATCAACATCTTTGTCAATTGCTTTTTTTTTATACTCCATATAGTCTTGAGTAAATTTTTTTGTTCTCTGATGTTTCAAAATCAACCAAATTCCTACAATAATAACTCCTAAAAATAATAAAAACTGTCCTGGATGCATTTTATCCTCCTTAAATTTATATAACTGAACTAGACATTATCGTCAAATTCAGCTTCAATATTCATTAGTAATAAAAGCAATGATTTTGTTTCAATTATTTAAAAATATTTAAATTATTTTTTTTGAAACATTTTTTATATTTTTTATACTAATAGTATATAATACAGGAGGATGTTTTTGCTATTATGAAAGATAAGTATAATTTTGATCAGATTGTAGATCAGCATAAGAATCTGGTCTATCATATAATATTTAGAATCACAAATGATTCATCAAATGCAGATGAAATATTTCAAGAGGTATTTTTAAATGTTTTTTCCAGTATTTCAAAGTTTAAAGGGAAATCTAAACTCTCTACATGGATATCTTCCATAGCTATAAATACCTGTTATACTTTTTTTAAACAGACAAATAAAAAAGCAGCATACTCGTTAGACCAATTTATGGAGGAAAAAGGTGATTTTATATCTTCTGAAATTTCAATAACAGAAAAAATGGAATCAGAAGAAATAAATAGTAATTTAAGCTTGAAAATAAATATGTTACCAATAAAATATAAAATACCACTTATTCTTTTTTATCTTGAAGGTAATTCATATATTGAGATTTCAGAAATTTTAAAAGTTCCAATTGGAACAGTAAAAACCCACCTTTTTAGAGGTCTAAAGATGTTAAAGAATGTTATGGGAGGAAATTTAAATGGATTTATGCAAAAGGGATGATTTAAAGTTTGATTATATTAATGCAAGTTTGGAAGAAAAAAATATGATGCTATTTAAACAACATCTTATTGAGTGTGAAAATTGCAGATCTGAGATGGAAGAATTACCTGACATAATAGAAAGTTTAAAGATGATAAATAAACCTGAGGTTAATACAATATTAGTTTCAGAAACAAAAGAGAAGTTTTCTAATATAAATAAAAAAAAGACTATAAAAAATTTATTTATATTATTAATATCTAAATCTAAAAAAATAAAAATTTTCACCTATGCTATAACTGCTTTATTATTTTTAATTCTATCTGGTAGTATCTTCTTTTTTTCAAATTCTAATTCTATTAAGGAATTATTAAATAATTTATATGGATCAAAGATGGCTTCAGAATTAGAATTATTAAATAATATTTATCATGGCTTAGGACAGTTGGTCGGAATATCGTTATCAATTACTGTTTTTTTATCTTTATTATTAATGCCTTCAATAATAGAAAATATTTACATTCTCTACATAGGAAAAAAGAAAAATCTAAAGTTTTTTTATACTTAGGACTCGCGTATAAATAACTTGGATTTTATACTTGATATTGAACCGATCC
>JAOZTV010000083.1 GCA_029939015.1 Candidatus Aminicenantota bacterium | reverse complement strand
GAGATGATTTGAAGAATGAAGGAATTATATTAATTGATACTCCAGATGGAGTAAGATGGAAGATTGAAAAATAGTTTTGGTCTATATATTCATTATCCTTTTTGCAAAAGAGTCTGCTATTATTGTCATTTTACAAAACAAAACTTTGATAAAGAATTATCTGATAAATATATAGATTTTTTATTAAAGGAGCTTGAACTAAAAGGTGATAAGAATAAAATAATTGATACAGTTTATTTTGGTGGAGGATCTCCCGGGCTAATTGAAAAGGATAATATAACTGAAATTCTAAAAACAATATCAGATTATTACACATTGTCTAATAATACTGAAATTACAATAGAAATAAACCCTGAAGATGCTGACCTCGACAAGTTAAGGTTTTTAAATAAAATTGGATTTAACAGGATTAGTATTGGTACTCAGTCCTTTAATTCTGATGATTTGAAATATTTAAAAAGAAGTCACAGTGCAGGGCTTTCATTATCTGTCATTAATGATGTAAAGACAGCGGGGTTTACTAATATAAATACCGATTTTATTATTGGTTTGCCTACCCAGTCAAAGGAAACATTATTTCATGGCTTTAATACAGTAAAAGACTTAGCTATTCCTCACCTATCAGTATATGTGCTTGAAGGAGTTAAGGAAGAGAATGACAATGAAAACAAATTAGATGAATATTTATATTTTCAGACTGATGCTATATTAAAAAACCTCGGATATTTCAGATATGAGGTCTCAAACTATAGTGTCTCAAATTATGAGTCAATACATAATAGTAAATATTGGAAAAACAAGGAATATATTGGAGTTGGTTTGTCTGCATCAGGATATGAGAATGGGATTGATTATAAAAATACAGAAAACCTATATGAATATTTTGAATTAATAAAGGAGAAAAAACTTCCAATTAAAGAAAAATCTCAAATTATAAAGATGGATAGGCATATAATAACGGGTCTTAGAACATCCAAAGGTGTAAAAATAAATCATTTCAAGAAACATCAAGAAACATTAAAAATGCTTCTTAAAGAACAAATATTAATAGAAAGAAACGGATATATATCAATAAAAAACAATAAAATATTATTATTAAATGAAATTTTGACTTATTTCAGATGATTTTTTTTACTTAAATTTTGTTTTTAATATTAGATTCGGCTTTTATGGTTTTATAATTACCATTATACCAATCTTCTAGTCCAGAAGAATACCATTTAGAAAATCTTCGGTCTGATGGTCCACCTGCAATAGTTGTATAAGTTTCATTTTTTTCAAAATCAGTAACAGTTCTAAAAGATGGTGAGAAAGTAGTTAATCTATTTGCGGATTTGTAAATTTGTCCTTGATGAATTGTAGCACGACCACCTTTTAGTGAAAAAGGCCCTTTATCAAAACCTAAGATTTTCGGAAGTTTTTCATCAAATAAAATATTTTTGAATATAACCTTTCTTGTGTCCCCCCATCTCTTAGGACTTATTTTTAATGAAGTTTCTGCAACTTTTTTAAATAATTCTTCTTGAGTAATACCATTAAACCAAATAGACCCTTTTGATAATAAAATTTTATCAAAATTTTGATAAAAATCTATAAAAACTCCGGTTTCTGAAGCCATATAGTCAATAACATTCTCTCCCATACCTTCTTTACCAAAAACTTCTTTATATAAAGCTTTATAAAATTCTTCAAATAAATATGCAGCTTCAGAATCCTGATTATATTTATAATCCCAATTTTTTAAAATTTCACCTTGTGAGGTCTTAGGCAAAAGAGGATTTAGTATCTTCATAAAAAGTTCTGCCTGAATAGAATAAACATCAAAATGCATTTTAAAAACATCTTCTTTAGTAAAATTATTCCCTTTTGATAAAATATCATTAATTCTATCGGCTCTATATGAACCCATAGGCATTGTACTTGGATTAACATTTCCATATTTATTCAAATCCTGATTTGCTGTTACAAAAAAACCTTTTTCAGGATTATAAACCCTTGGGAGATCTTTATAAGAATGCATTCCCTGCCAGTCATTTTCTTTTATCCATCCGGGAATAGGAACAAAACCGCTAATACCATCTCTTCTTTTAGGCATTAATCCAGACATTTGAAAACCAATATTTCCATTATTATCAGCTAATACCCAACTCCAAAAAGATTCTACCTGCCCTAAAAACTCCATACCTTCTTCAACGGTTGAGGCATCCCACATTTTAATGAAGTTTCTTACTGTTATAACACCAGACTTTGCCGCTGACCACTTAGTTGCCAGGTAAAAACCAGTTTCATTTGGATTGCCATCTAAAACACCATGTTCATTTTCATAAAAGGTTATTTTAACATCTTGTTTCTTTTTACGTTTTATTATTTCAGTTCTTGTTTTAAATTTTTTATATTCATTACCTCTTTTGTATTTACCATCTTTACAGTCTTCAACCCATGAATCTATACTATCCATAAAGGCATAAGTTGCGCCCCAGGATAAATTATTATTTCTGCCGATAATAAAAGCAGATGTTCCAGGCATTGTTGCACCTATAATGTAATCATCTTTGATTTTTGCAACAATTTCACACCAAACGTTTGGTATTCTATTTACTTCTAAATGTGGATCATTAGCAAAAAGTGGTTTTTTGTTTGCTGTTTTATTTCCAGAAATCACCCAATTATTAGAAGCCATCATTCTTGGTATTGCAATATCCCAGATTACACTTTTAGGAACAAATCTTTCTGCTAATTTCACTTTTTTTAATAATGCAATGTCCATTTCACCTAAGATATCAGGAAAAAGTTCATTAAGCATCTCTTTTGTAACACCTTCTTGAATCATTTCTACAAGTAACTTTTCAATCTCATCTTGTGATTGTGATAAGGTAAGATATCCGGCCATTCTTGAAATTAAAACTATATCTTTTTTTTGCCATGGCTCTGGTTTATATCCCATTAACTTAAATTCCCAGGGAGTTTTCTCTGTAAAAGCGGTATTTGACCCATCACAGTACGCATCCATAATATTATGTTCAAATTCTGTTAATTTCGTCAATTCTTCTTCAATTTCTCCAGCCCAATTCATTTTTCTAAAAAACTTATCTATTTCCAAAGATGAATCACTACTATCCAAAAGCTCACTTAGCCTTCCATCCCCAAGGATTCTCATAAGAAGCATCTGTAATCCACGATCTTTCCCATGAACATAGCCCATTCCCCAATATACCCCTACTTGATCTTCAGCCTCAATATGAGGGACACCATTTTCATCTCTATAAATATTTACATTATATTTCATATTTATACTCCAATTTCATTGTCTTTTGTAAAATAATTAAAAACTAAAAAGGATTTATATACTTTGAGTATTTCATCTTTTTTTGCTATTGACAGGATTATTCCTTTATTGTTCATAACTCTGAAAAGATCTTTTTCTTCATTTATAGTTTTTTTAATAATCTGGTCTTCATTTATTTCTCTACCATTTAAAACACCTTTTTCTACTTCGTCTGATACTTCTATGCTGGAAAAGTTTGGAAGTAGTTTATTAAAATCGAGTATTTTTGCCTTTACTTCTTCTGTTTTATTTAATTCTATTAATTCAAAAGAAATGGCATCATTAAGAGAGAAATCACCTACTTTTTCTCTCGTCAATTGAGATAGGTATGCACCAAATCCTGTTTTTATCCCCATATCAAAAGCAATAGACCTGATATATGTACCAGATGAAACACAGACTCTAAACCAAAGTGTGGATTTGTCAATTATTTTATGCTCAAAAGAGTATATCTCTACCTCTGATGGCTTGATTTCTACTTTTTTATCTTCCCTTGCATATTTATAAAGTGCTTTTCCTTTTACCTTTTTTGCCGAATATATTGGTGGGATTTGAGGTTGTTTCCCAAGAAAACCTGCAATAATTGGATCTAAATCTATTGATTTTATGTCTGAGTCAATGATTTCTGAATTTATTTCGCCTTCCTGATCATAGGTCGTTGTAGAATGACCAAATTTTATCTGGCCTGTATATGTTTTCTTTTTTTTCAAATAAAAATCGAAAAATTTTGTTGCCCGTCCGATTGCTATGAGTAAAACACCGTCAGCCAAGGGGTCAAGTGTCCCAAAATGACCTACTTTTTTTATTTTGAGGCATCTTCTCACTGAAGCTACAATATCATGTGAGGTTTTATTAAGAGGTTTATCTATTATAAGAAGTCCGGAAAGCATATTTATTTATTCAACTCTTTACTTATTATTTCTAATAATTCTTTTTTGGCTTCAATAATATTTCCATTATAAAAGAAACCTGAAGCGTGTTTATGTCCGCCACCACCAAATAATTTTGCAATTTTTTGAGCATTAAAAATGCCTCTTGCACGAATAGATACCCTATAATGGTCTTTTTTTAATTCCTTGAAAAATAAGGTTACCTTTAAACTACCTATTGACCTTGCAATTGCAACTATATCCTCTGTTTCTACATCTTTAATATTCGTTGTGCCGAGAAACTCCTGTTTTAACTCAATTATTGACAGTCTATCATTGAGATGCAGTTCAAGGGTTGAAAGTACATTTTGTAATAACATGACTTTATTATAAGTATTTGTATTATAAAGCAAATCTGATACTTCATCGGGTAATATCCCACTTTCTTTAATAATTTCTGATGCTATTCTAAGAGACCGTTCTGTTGTATTTGAATACTTGAACGATCCTGTATCCGATGATATTGCTGCATAAAGATTAAAGCCAATGGTTTTGTCTATTTTGACATCCAGGCTGACAGCCAGTTCATAAATCAATACTCCAACAGCTGCCGCATCAGGTTCTACCCAGTTAATATCAGAGTCATTTATACTTGAAGCATGATGGTCAATATTAATAGTTGAATAATGATCTAAATTTTTCTGACCGGTTCTGCTTTCTGTTCCACCTTCAATAAGAAAATACAGGTCAAACTTTTTTGGATAAACCTGTCCAATTTTTATTACATCATGCCCAGGTAATTCTGTTAATGGAAAAGCGGCCTCATCAATATTATAATACGAGACATTCTTGCCTAATTTTTTTAATATATGAAATAATGCCAATCCACTGCCAATACAATCAGCATCCGGTCTGATATGAGATGATATTACTATATCATTTGCCTTGTTTATTTTATCCTTGATTTGTTCAATTATTTTCATTACTTAATAATTGTGCAAAAACTTATTTCAGGGTTAACTCATAAGATTCTAAAATATCTCCAATTTCAATTACATTAAAGTTTTTGATCTTAATACCACATTCTGTACCGGCATTAACTACAGAAACCTCATCTTTAACTCTTCTTAATGTCTCTAATTCGCCCTCAAAAACAAGATCGTTCCCTCTCATAACCTTTAATTTAGATTTGTTGGTAATTTTGCCCTCTTTAACAATACAACCGGCAATTGTACCAATTTTTGATATTTTAAATTTTTGTAGAACTTCAATCTTACCAATGAGTTTTTCAATATACTCAGGTTCGACCTCTCCCTTAATTGCCTTATCAACATCTTCAATAAGATGATAAATTACATTATAGAGTTTTATTTCAATCAATTCTTTTTTTGCCAAAATTAAAACTTTATTTGGAGCTTTGACATTAAACCCAAATAATATTGCATTTGCAGTTGATGCAAGAAGTATATCTCCCTCAGTAATATTTCCAATACCCTTATGAATGATATTTATCTTTAAATTATCAGAGTTTTTCTTTAAAAGAATTTCCTCAAGAACCTCACCAGAACCAAAATTATCGGTCTTAATTATTATTGGAAAATTAGTTACCTTGCTTTTTTCCTCAGGCTGTAAAAAGAGATTTTTCAGACTTAGTTTTTTTTCTTCAAGTACACTTTCTTTCTTTTCATCCTGTTCTTTGAGTTTTCTTAATTCAACAATTTTTTTAACCTTATCAATGTCCTTTACAACAAGAAATCTCTGTCCTGACATTGGCACTTCACTAAAACCCATTATTTCTACAGGTTGTGGAACCTCTGCCTGTTTTATCTGTTTACCAGCATCATCTATCAGGGATTTAATCTTTCCAACAGCATTTCCTGAAATAAAATAATCGCCTCTCTTTGCAATTCCACCTTGAATTAAGACGGTACCCAATGCTCCAAGTTTTGTATCTAGTTTTGATTCAAGAACTGTACCATAAGCTGGAATATTGCTCATAGCCTTTAATTCCTGAATTTCAGCTGTAATTGATATCATCTCTAATAATGAATCAATATTTGTTCCTTCTTTTGCTGAAATTTCTACTGAAACAATATCTCCACCCCAATCTTCAACTATAATATTATGACGACTTAAATCCTGTTTAACCTTATTAGGGTCTGCACTATCCATATCAATTTTATTAATTGCAACTATAATAGGAACCTTTGCTGCCAGTGCATGATTGATGGCTTCAATAGTCTGAGGTTTAACTCCATCATTAGCAGCAACAACAAGGATGACTATGTCTGTTATCTTTGCGCCCCTAGCTCTAAGATTTGAAAATGCTTCATGACCAGGCGTATCAATAAAAACAATATCGTCACCCTTAATATTTAATTTATAGGCACCAATAGACTGTGTTATGCCACCAGCTTCTCTTTCAGCAACTCTTGTTTTTCGCAGAGTATCCAATAAAGTTGTCTTACCATGGTCAACATGACCCATTACTGTAACAACTGGTGCTTTTTTAATCTCTTTTGCGTTTTCATTTTCAATATATTCGCTTATCATCAAGTCTTCAAACTCAACTACTTCATACGCAACATCAAAATGATTGCATATTTGCTCAAGTTCCTCTGCATTCAATATTTGACTTGAAATAAGAGTTTTTCCCAACTCTTCCATTTTAATTTGAAAGTCTTTTAGTTTTATATTTAATTTTTCACTAAGTTCTTTAACTGTAATAAAATCAGAAACCTGAATAATATCAGGTAAGTTCAATTCCATTTCTTTCCTCTTTATTGTTGACACCATTTTAGGAACTCTTGGACCTCTTTTCTTAGTATAATATTTGAAGCCTCTTCTATTATCCGCAGGTCTTTTTGCAGGAGTTGAATATTTTGAAGGAGGAGTTACTGGTGGTTTTACCGGTGGTTTGATAGGTGATTTAGGCTTGATGACTGGTGGAACCGGCGGTTTAATAACTGTTTTATTAAAAACTGGAGGTTTTTTAGTTTCAATTTTCTTTTCAACCTTTTCTACTTTTTTAGGAATAACTTCAACTTTCTTTTCAAAAGGCTTCTTTATTTCAATTACCTCTTTTGTTGGCAAATCTTTCTTCGGTTCAACAACTTTTACTTCAACAGGTTTAACTACTTCTTCCTGTACAACTTCTACTTTCTCTTTTACTTCAACAATAGGCTCAATTACTTTTTCAACCTTTGGCTTTGATTTTTTTTCTTTCTCAGCCTTTGCATAGTCTTTTGCTACCTTTTTCTTTTTTTCTTCATCACGACCAAATTCTCTTAATAACTCAAGCTGGTCAACATTTATAGCCGAAGCGTGAGACTTAACCGGCATATTATGTGTCTCCAAAAAATATAAAGCAACCTTATTTGGTATTTCAAATTGCTTTGCCGCTTCTCTTAATTTTATATTCACTCAAAATCTCCTATACTACAATTCTACAATTTTTTTTCAATCTTTTCAAATCTATCTTCCATTCTATTTGTCAACTGAATATTCCATTCAGTCAATTTAGATGCAAGTTTTATATTAATTCCCTTTCTTCCAATAGCAGAGGAAAGAGTGTCTTCAGTTACTGTAACTTCAGCTCTTTTATTTTCTTCATCAACAATTTTTACATTAATAACATTTGCAGGTGTTAATGCAGAGGCGATATATCTTTGAGTAAAATCACTCCATGCAACAACGTCTATCCTTTCACCCCTGAGCTCTTTTGTAATTGCAAGAACTCGATTTCCATTCATTCCAACAATTGCACCAACAGGATCGACTGTTTTTTCAGTAGAATAAACAGCAACCTTTGATTTAACACCCGGATCTCTTGCAATTGCAACAATTTTCACTATACCATCAGAAACTTCAGGTACTTCCTTTTTGATTAACTCAAAAACAAAGTCATTCATATATCTTGTTCCAAGAACAAGCGGACCTTTTCCTTCCTGAAAAACCCTCTTAATTAAGAATTTTATTATATCTCCACGCTGGTATTCATCTTTAGGAGACAATTCCTTTGGAGGCAGTATTGCTTCACCGATTTCAAGACCAACAATTATATTATCACGTTCTATTCTATTGATCTCACCTGTCTGTAAAGTGCCTGTTAAAGGGAAATATTTTTCATAAATCTTCTGTTGTTCTGCAATTGAGACCTTCTGTGTAATTATATGCTTTGCAGTCTGAGCGGCAACCCTTCCAAGAGTTTTGCTCGGTAGAAATATTTTAATTGTATCTCCAAGCCTTACCTTTGAATCATGCCTCAAAGCATCTTTCCAGATAATTTCTGAATCAATGTCCTCAATTTCGTCAACAACAAGTTTTTCAGAGTAAACCTGAATAATACCTTTTTCCTTATTTATTTCAACATGTACATCCGTTTCCTGATTGAAGTAGGTCTCAGCGACCGTTAATAATGCTTCCTTGATAGCAGAGTAAAATATATCTGGAGATATGCCTCTCTCCCTGCTCAATAGTTCTATGCTTCTTAATAATTCGTCTGCCATAATTTTTCCTCATCTTATTGACGAATTATATAAAATTTCTCACTAAAAAGCAATAGGGGAAAAAGGTAAAAGGCAAAGAGGCAGAGAGGCAGAGAGTAAAATACATTATATGATTTATTTGATGACATCTTATATTCCTTAGATATTTTAATAATTCTATGATATCTAAATTTTTTCTTTTTTACTTACTCCTTGCCTCTCTGCCTCATTGCCTCTTGTCTTTATGTCTTTTATTTACTTCTTTTCCTTAAAACAAATATTATCCCACCAATTATTCCCAGAATTAGATTAAATATCATATCAAGAAAAGAAAAAGCAATTGCAATTGCAGGGTTAATATATCCATAGGGAGTAAAAAACAATATAAGTACCTGCTCTCTCACACCATAACCGTTAAATGATATTGGTATCGACAGCACAATTAAAAAAATCGATATAATAAAGAAATAGTCTATAAATGGGATAGTTAAACCTAGTGATAGTCCAATAAGATAGTAGTGTACTATAACATTTAATTGTAGTATTACACCCCAAAAAAGAATTTTTATTATCACTTTTTTATTGACAAGACTACTCTTTACAATAAGATGTAAAGAATCAAATTTATTTAAAATTTTACCAAGAAGTTTAGACCTAATTTTAAACCTTGAAAAAAAATTTTCAGGCGTTTTTTTTAATAAAATAAAAAGAATAATTATTCCAATAAAACCTGCAATAGCAGTTAACCAGACTTGAGGCATATCCTTAACAAAATCTATCCTGATAATTGATGCAATAAGTGCAAATATAAAAAGAATAAATATTCCACTTATACGCTCTATAAAGACAATTATTGCCGATGCCGACAGTCCATTCTTCATAGCTTTTGTATCAGATATTCTTATTATATCACCACCAAATCGAGTCGGCAGAAAATGATTGAAAAAATTTGAAACAAGATAAAATTTCATTAAGTCTTTAAGCTCATACGAAGAACCATTTTCTTTTAATAGTATATTCCACCTGACAGATTTTATAAAGATACCTATGGCATGCAATGAAAAGGATAGTACAGCAAAAGCAGGAATTGTAGTTTTTAAAATTTTAAATATTTCTTCGGGGTCAGATTTTATAAAGATTAAATATCCTAATAAGCCCAAACCAAAGAATAATTTTAAAAAAAACGACAATTTCTTTTTCAAGGCATTTTACCCCAAATAATCAATATCAAAGCAATTATGTAAAATTTTCTATTCATCTACTTTTTTTAATTCTGAATACTTTGTATTGTTTTTCTCAGGTTCTCTTCAACCATAGGAATAGTTGCAATTATACCAGAGTTATCTATCAGACTTTTACCTTTACCAAAATCAAGTTTTTTACCGTTTATATCTGTGACAATTCCTCCTGCCTCTTCAACAATTATACTGCCGGCGGCATGATCCCATATTTTTTCTTTATAATCAGGCGATTTTGAATTAGGAATCCTTAAATATATTTCAGCCTCACCGGATGCTACCAATCCATATTTAACCTGACTATCCATTTGTAATGATGGCAGGGTAACACCTAATTTATCAGCGATTTCACCTTGAAGTCCAAGATTCCCATGTGCAGACTCATAACTTTGAATAAACCTCATGTCTGCAGGATTACTTTTTTTTGAAACAAAAATTTTCTTTTTATCACCTGTAGTCAAATTATGCAGAAATGAACCATCTCCTTTAATTGCAGTAATAATATAACCTTTATCGTTTTTTTCATTTTCAAACTTTAAATTTGGACATCCCAATATTCCTACTTTCACTTCACCATTTTCTATCAAGCCTAAGGCAATTACGAACTGTTCGCCTCTTAAAAAGCCTTTTGTTCCATCAATAGGATCAAGTGTCCAGAATAAATTTTCAGGAGAACCGTTTCCTATATCAATACTTTCAAATAAATTTTCTTTGTTTAAAATTTTTGAAACTGGTTCGTCCTGTTCAATATAGTAGAGTATTTTCTCAACAATTTCACTATTCTTGTCTTCTTTTAAAGCCTCAGAGTCTTCCTCACCTACTATTGATATATCGGGCATTTCTCTGTTTAATATTTTACAAATTATAGCCTGAGCTGAAAAATCTGCAATAGTTACCGGACTCTTATCTACTTTAGTTATA
>JAOZTV010000366.1 GCA_029939015.1 Candidatus Aminicenantota bacterium | reverse complement strand
GGTTCATTTAAACAGCATGAATATGGGGATGTAATTTTACCCTTTGTTGTTTTAAGAAGACTGGACTGTGTATTGGAAGATAAAAAAGATGATGTTATTGAAACTTATGATAAGTTTAAGGACAATCTTTCTGAGGATAATTTAAAACCGGTTATTCTTCAGGCTGCCGGTGGGATGAATTTTTATAATACCTCTATTTATGATTTGAGAAGATTGGCACAGGATGCACAGAATATAAAACTGAATTTTAATAATTATTTGAATGGATATTCTGATAATGTAACAGATATTATTGAAAACTTTCAGATTGATAAGATTATTGAAAAATTGAACAAAAATGATTTGCTTTTTATGTTAATTGATAAATTTACAGAGATAGATCTGCATCCAAAAAAAGTGTCCAACCATGAGATGGGATATGTTTTTGAAGAGCTTTTGAGACGTTTTTCTGAAATGTCAAATGAGACTGCAGGAGAGCATTATACACCAAGAGAAGTTATAAAATTGATGGTTAATCTGATTTTTGCAGAACATCAGGATTCATTAAAAGGTGAGGGAATGATCAGGACTGTATTTGACCCTGCCTGTGGAACGGGAGGCATGCTTACAATTGCCAAGGAGTATATCAAAACAAATATAAATGAAAAGGTGGATGTCAAAATGTTTGGTCAGGAAACAAATGATGTAACCTATGCGATTGCAAAGTCGGATATGCTGATTATGGGAGAAGATCCTAATAACATCAAACATGGAAGCAGTTTTGGTAAAGACGGTCATATTGGTAAACGCTTTAATTTTATGCTCTCTAATCCTCCCTTTGGTGTCAGTTGGAAAAAGGAGAAAACCTTTATTGAAAATGAAGCAGGAATGCAACATGGAAGATTTTCTGCAGGTACTCCAAGAACCAGTGATGGAGCTTTGATGTTTTTACAGCATATGATATCAAAGATGGAGCCGTCAGGAAGTAGAATAGCAATAATTTTTAATGGCTCTCCCTTATTTACAGGAGATGCAGGGTCTGGAGAGAGTAATATCAGAAAATGGATCATAGAAAACGACTGGCTTGAGGCAATAATTGCTCTGCCTACAGATCTTTTTTATAATACTGGAATTGCCACCTATATCTGGATAGTTACAAATAGAAAATTGCCCCAAAGAAAGGGAAAGATTCAGATGATTAATGCTGTAAATAAGTTTGAGAAAATGAGAAAGAGTCTGGGAAGTAAAAGAAAGTATATTACAGAAGAGCAAATACAAGAGATAACAGATATTTATAAGGCAAATTCAGGAGAAGAGTTTTGTAAGATTTATGATAATAATTATTTTGGATATACAAAGCTAACTATAGAAAGACCATTAAAAGAAAATGAAAAAATTGTCTTTGATAAAAAGGGAAATAAAAAAGCAGATTCCTCCCTTAGAGATTACGAGAAAGTTCCTTTACAGCAGGACATAGTAGAATATTTCAAAAAAGAAGTATTGCCCCATGTACCGGATGCCTGGATGGAAAGAGATAAAGACAAAACAGGATATGAAATAAATTTCACAAAATATTTCTATAAATACAAAGCGTTAAGACCATTAGAAGATATCACAGCAGATATATTAAAACTAGAAAATGAAACAGAGGGCTTATTAAAGGAGATCCTTGGATGAAAAAATATCCAAAATATAAATCTTCTGAGATAGAATGGCTTGGAGATATCCCTGAGCATTGGAAGAGAGGTAAAATAAAGTATTATTTTAAAGAACATAGTGGGAATGGTTTTCCTCAGAACGAACAAGGGAAAGAGTCAGGTATACCTTTTTATAAGGTAAGTGATATTAATGGAAAAAGTATAAGAGTTAGTAAATCAAAAAATTATGTTTCTCAGACCATAATAGCTGAATATAAATGGAATATAATTCCAGGGAACACTATTGTAACTGCCAAAATTGGTGAAGCTCTTAAAAAAAACCATAGAAAAATATCTGTAAGTTATTGTATAATAGATAATAACTGTATTGGCTTAGAACCAAAAAATATAAACATACATTTTTCATATTATTTATTAAGTGTAATAGATTTTAATTGGTTTTCAAATCCAGGAACTGTCCCTTCGATATCTGTTTTTAAACTAAAAGCATTAAATTTGTATATACCTTCCAAATACGAGCAACACCAAATAGCCAATTATGTAGCCAAAAAAACCTTACAGATTGATACTTATATTTCAAAAAAGCAGAAACAGATTGAATTACTTAAAGAGAAAAGAGCAGCTTTAATCAACCATGCAGTAACAAAAGGGCTTGATCCGAATGTAAAAATGAAAGCATCTGGAATAGAATGGCTGGGAGATATCCCGGAGCATTGGGAAGTGAAGAGATTATCCACTTATGGGAAATTTTCTAAAGGAAACGGAATAAGAAAAGATGAGGTAAAACCCTCGGGAAACCCGTGTATAAGATATGGTGAAATATATACAAAATATAATAGGATTGTTTATAACCCTATATCATTTATAGATAATATCACAAAGGAAAATAGCGTTTTAATTGAAAAAGGTACTATTTTATTTGCTGGATCTGGAGAGACAATTGAAGATATTGGAAAAACTATTTTATATAATGGAGAAAGAGACGTTTATGTTGGAGGAGATATTATAATACTTCGATTAAATTTTAATCTAAATCCTATTTTTATTTCATATATATTAAATAGTCATTATACGAATTATCAAAAATCTATAAATGGAAAGGGAGAAATCATTGTTCATATTTACTCAAAAAATTTAAGAGAGATAAAAACAATTGTTCCATCTGATGCTGAACAAAAACAAATAACAGATTACTTAGACAAAAAAACAACCCAAATAGACAACCTTGTTGATAAAATAGAAAGAAAAATTGAATTTGTGAAAGAGTATCGAACCACCCTTATTTCTGATGCAGTTACTGGAAAAATAGATGTGAGGGAAGAGACAATATAATGAGTATATTGCCATCTTCAATAGAAATAATAAGTTATAGTGGAATTGATCCATCCTTAAATC
>JAOZTV010000365.1 GCA_029939015.1 Candidatus Aminicenantota bacterium | reverse complement strand
AAAGCATTTATTAAGGCAATTCTACTCGGTGATAGAGGAGATATAAACCTGGAGCTTAAAGAAAGTCTCTTAAATGCAGGAATATTCCATATATTTGCAATATCAGGAGCACATATAGGGATTATATCCTTTCTCTTAATTTATTTATTAAAAGTCATTGGAGTAAAAAGAAAAACCCGCTTATATATCACAGCTTTTTCAATAGTTTTTTACTTGATAATTTCAGGTGGAAATGTTCCAGCTCAGAGGGCAGTACTTATGGCATTGATAATAATTATTTCAAAACTTATATATCAAAAATCAGATATTTATAATATTCTTGCATTTGCGGGGATTATTATCCTCTTACTCAACCCTGCAGATATATTAAACCCTGGATTTATTTTAACGTTCATACTATCAGCAGGAATTACAGCAGGAAGAAATTTCTTTTTACCTTTAACAAATCTACCAAGATACACAGGTGAATTATTATCGGCATCACTTTCAGCTTCATTAATTTCACTCCCCCTATCCTTATATTTTTTTAAACGCTATTCACTATTAAGCTTCCTCTCATCCATACTATTAATACCACTTTCAACAATAATAATTGGTTTATCTTTTATTTTACTGCCTCTTTCATTTTTTCCAGATATTTTTTCAAAAATCATTTTATTTATTCTTGACCCTTTTATATCACTTTTTTTTCTATTAATTGACAATTTTCTTGGGATCTTAGATATGACAATTTATAGAGCTTCGCCTCCTCTATATTTAATAATACTGTTCCTGATTAATTTTGCTTTAATTTCACTCATAAAATTTGAGCAAGCTTATATAAAAAAGTTCCTATCCTTTGGAATAATATTTTTAACAATTTTTTTTATCAGCCCTGACATTAAATACAAGGCAAAAAGCCTTGAAGTTTATTATCTTGATATTGGACAGGGAGATTCTGAATTAATATGCTTTCCTGACGGTAAAACTCTTCTTATAGACGGTGGTGGTGTTTACTATTCCTCATTTGCAGTAGGAAGAAATATATTATTGCCATTTCTCCTGCAAAAAAGAATCAAAATTGACTGGATTGCCATATCACATACACATCCTGATCATGTAAGGGGCATAATTGAAATAATAAATATTCTAAAACCATCTGAACTCTGGCTATCCCAAAGAGCAACAAAGGATCCTTTGTATATAGAATTACTAAAAACAAAAAACCACAAACGAAAAATAATATATATTGATTCAAGGTTTAAAAGAATTGGAAAAAACTATAAAATCCAATGTTTATTCCCAATAAAAATCATAAATGAAGAATATACAAAAAACAATAATTCACAGGTATTAAAAATTTCCAACAAAAATAATTCTTTTTTATTTACCGGAGATATTGAAAAAAATACCGAAAAATTTCTGTCAATGTCAAAACATAAATTACTAAAATCAACTGTTTTAAAAGTACCTCATCACGGTTCAAAAACATCCTCAACAGAGATATTTCTAAATACAGTTAAACCAGAAATTGCTATATTTTCCTCAAAAGCAAATAACAAATTCGGTTTTCCCCATAAATTGGTAATTAAGAGTTATCAAAAAATCAAAACAAAGATGATGTTCACAGCTAAAAGCGGAGGAATCAAAATTACATCAACAATAAAGGGATTGATTATAGAAAAATCTAAAAATAATTAACAAGATTATCAAAACCTATAAGTTTTTATATTTTATCAAATCACTCATTGCGATTCAAAAGATGTTTTTTGTTTTTTGATCTAATTACATGAATACTTTCAGCTGCTTCTGACAACCATCTCAATTTTTCTTCAAATGTCATTGAGTTAAATTCTGTATGACCATCAAAATCAGATTCTTTCAGATTATTATTGCTATACTGTGGCTTAATATTTTTTTTAATCATTTAATCTCTTTTTTAACTCTATAATATCCAATTTGTCCTTTTCCCTTTTTGGATGAATCCCCTCTTTCATTTCTATCAATTTATTAATTGTTATTAATTTTGCTTTTTTATCCCCTATATTAACTTCAATTATATCATTAATTAAAACATCATAAGAATTTTTCTTAGTCAAGAAAACATCTATCTGCTTAAAGGGTATATCAATATCAATAAATGTAAATACAAGAGCATTTTTTTCTTTAATAAAATATTCAACCCTATCCTTATCCAATAGGGATTCCGGTGGTTCTGGAACCCTCGGAACCATTTTTAGTTTTTTCATAATATTTATAAATTTTTTTACATTATTTTTTTCGAAGTTTAATGAAATATCAATATCCATTGTCATTCTCTCGACCCCATGATAAATAGACGCTAGACCTCCACAAATAATGAAGTCAATATTATTTTTCAACATTTCATCAAGAATTTCAATTAAATATGGTTGGTTTTGTTCCATATATAAATTTTATAAAAATAATAATCAAATGTCAATCTAAGAATTTCTTTTTAAAAAGCTCAGTATTTCTCCAGCATTTGAGAATCTTCTGTTTTTATCTTTGTCCATACATTTTGCAATAGTATCCTGAATAAAACTTGGAATATCATTTCTATAATCTTTTATATTTGGTACTGGCTCATAAAGATGCTGATAGTAAATGTTTTCGCCTTCAAAAGGAGGCTTTAATGTTACAATATGAAACATAGTTGCTCCAAAAGAATAAATATCTGTCAAATGGTCTAATTCATAGCCTTGAATTTGTTCAGGAGACATATAGAAAGAAGTTCCACAAATTATATTTTCATCGCCACTATTTCCAAGTCCCTTCAAAATAGATAAACCAAAATCAATAAGTTTTATTTCTTTTTTTGCCGTCAACATTAAGTGGTGCGGTTTGATATCCCTGTGAATAACACCCTTTTTGTGAAAATATTCAAGTGCTTTCAAAGTTTTAATCATAACAAATAAAATCTGCTTTACGGAAAACTTAGTATCTTTATTAATAAGATCCATAAAACTATATCCACTTAAAAACTCCATTGCAATAAACTGACTATCGCCTATCTTTCCTGCATCACTAACCTCTACAATATT
>JAOZTV010000082.1 GCA_029939015.1 Candidatus Aminicenantota bacterium | reverse complement strand
CAATTGCATACATAAATGCTTTAATGTTTTTTTTCTCTGCCTCTTTACATATCCATCTCCCAGCTTTTAAAGCATTACCAGTACCGGTAAAATAGAACAATATCAGTTTATTATATGCCTTCATTATCCCATATCTTTTTTTTATTCAACTCGTATTTAATTTTTATTAATATACTCTGGTACACTTTCCAAAATCATCTTCATTATCATAGCTCTTTTAATACTTATTTCAGATCTGTCTTTCTTTTTTATCTTCATTTCAATAATTTTAAATTTATCTTTTGATAATTTGATGTTTCCAATTTTTGTTTCGTAGAGATAAAAATCATCAATAGAAGTCAAGGATTCAATTATTCCTTCATTTTTATATTTAATTGTTTTAATTCCTTCTTTTTCATAAATATAATATCCTCTTTCTTCACTTTTAAAACTTTGTTCTGTTAAACAAACCTTTGGTTTTTCTTTATATGGAGCTCCATTAGATGGACAAAAAGTATTACAATTTCCACATTCATTGCAAAAGTCTGAAATATTTAATACCTGATATTTTTGATCTATAGAAAAATTTTCATTTCCCTGTATTTTTGGTAATCCATTCTCAATTATTATTTTTTCAAGTTCTATTTTAAAGGGTTCTATAGTGTAGGAAATATTTGCCCTGTTTGGACAAACAGTTACACATATATTACATAATTCATCACAGTATAAACATCGGGATGCCTCTTTTTTTGCTTCTTCTGCTGTAAGGCCATCTTTAATATATTCAAAGTTTAAATCATTGCCTTTTTTTAATAAACTTGAATATGAAGGTTTTATTCTTATAGACCGCCTAAACATATGCTCACTAAATGACATTCTGCTAATTGGTTTTGGCTCCGTAAACGTCTCAATACCAAGCTGTTTTAATATTTCCATGGCTGTTCTTCTACCATCACCCACACCGTTTATAATAGAAGAAGCTCCCCTACCTGCATCGCCACCTATAAATATTTTTTTGTTATTTATTACTTCATTATCAATAAATGATTTATCTAAATCCTGACCAATAGCTGGAATTATTGAGTCAACCTGCATTTCAAATTCAGAATCATGAATTCTTATGACAGAGCCTCTACCTTTTTTGTCAATATTTGAAATTTTCATTTTTTCAAGTTTTATTGCACTTACTCTATTATTTTTTATCAGAATTTCTAAAGGACTAACAAGTTCAACTACCTCTATGCCCTCTTTTATTACATCCTTTATTTCATGGTCGTCAGCAGGCATATCAGCTATTCTCCTTCTATAAAGAATAGTTACCAAGCTAGAATCACCAAGCAATCTTTTAACAGACCTTGCTGTATCCATTGCTGTATTTCCTCCACCAATGATTACAACTTTTTTTCCAAGTTCTACTTTTTCACCCTTTTTAATCTTAAAAAGTAGATCAAGAGGTTCAAAAACGCCAACGCTATCCTCACCATTAATATTTAATTTTTTTGATAAGGGAGCACCTGTTGAGAGGTAAACAAAATCATTTTCCCCTCTTAATTTTTCTAATTTTTTCTTATTTATCTCAGAATCATAAAAAACATTAATGTCTGATTTAAGTATTTTATCAATATCTTTTTTAATATCTGAGTCTAAAAGTCTGAACTTTGGAATAGCATAAGTCACCATTCCACCTGGTTTTTTATTTTTTTCATAAATATCAACATGCACGCCTGCCTTAGTTAGATAATACCCACAGGACAGACCGGATGGACCGGCACCGATAATAGAAACCTTTCCAATAGATTTTTTTTTATTAAAATTTAAAATAGGATTGGCATTATCCGTTATAGCTTTTTTAACTTTTCTAATAGCAAGAGAGGTATCATAGTTATTTCTTGTACATTTAGTTGCACATAATTGAGTACAGACTGTACCTGTTATTATAGGTAAAGGATTTGTATCTGAAATCACCTCCATTGCCTTATCAAAATTATCCTTTGCTGTATGATACATATAAGCAGGAATATTCTGATCCGTTCCACAATTTGATTGACAGGGTGCAACAATACAATCAAATTCATTCAGTTTCCTTTCAGTTTTTATATCCTTTCTTTTAATATAAGTTCTTTTATACGATTCATCATTTAATACTTTATCTGCATAATTTTCAAGATTTTTCATAATTATACTTTTATCTTTTCCATCTATATTTGTTAAATTAATATTGATCAAATATTGAAAAAATCGTCCATAACCACCAGGTTTCAAAAGGTCAGAAGAAACTGTTACAGGCTTTAATCCACAGTCAAGTATATCAGATATATTAAAGGCATCTGCTCCTGCTGAGAATGATATATCAAGTTCATAATTAAATTCATCCTGTAATTTTTTTGCTAGATTTATTGAAATCGGATGCAAGGCCCTCCCGCTTAAATAATGCATCTTCTCATTTGCAGGTAAAACATTTAAAATATTTTCAGTCTCAAGCGTATTTGTCAGCTTAATACTGAAAAAAACTCCTGCAGACTCTGCCTCTTTTTTTAGATTTGTAATTATTTGTATTGCTTCCTTATATTTCAAATCATGTTCAAAGGCAATATCTGGTACTATTACATCAAAGTTAAGTGTCTTATTTAAAATATATCTTAATTTTTCTCTTCCAAGAAGTGTCGGGTTTAATTTTATTGTAGTATGATATTCTTCGCCAATTAGATACAAGCCAATTTTTTCTATCTCGTCAGAAGGACAACCATGCATAGTTGACAGGGTAATATTATCAGATATTTTGTCAGGAATATTTATTTTTTTTATTTTTGGATAAATCACAGATATCTCTTTAATCATTTCAGCTTTTTCAATAGAACAATCTCTCATCTTTGACAAAAACCATTGTACCTTATTCTTTAATATTCCCTCATAATCGTAGCCTACACTCATATTAAAAATAAAACCAGGGCTACTTGATTTGTCCCAGCCAAATTTATCTTTTAAAATAAAAATCATTATCCAAGCCTTCAAATATTCTTTATATGATTCTTCAATTCTTAATTCCTGTGACCATTCACAATTATAACCTTCATCATTCATATCTATACAAGGTTTTGAAACATCAAGTTCATCAAGTTCCTGTACAGTTTTCAGCTCAATATACCTTGCTCCTGTAAGCCATGCACTTATTATATTTTGAGCAAGCTGAGTATGAGGTCCTGCCGCTGCACCAATTGGTGTTTCAAGTTTAGTATTATATCTTTCTATCTGAATATTTTCATTCTGTATCGGGTCAAAAAACAAACCTTTGTCTATACCAAAGATTGAACCTTTTTTTTCTTCTTCAAATATCCAATTTAATAAACTACTAATAGATAGTGGAACAAAAAAATCACTTTTTGACTGTTTCATCACGATTTTTACCTACAGAAATATAAGTTATTGGAATTCCAATATATTCTTCAATAAAACTCAAATATTCCTTTGCTTTTTTTGGAAAATCTTCATGCTTTTTAATAATACTTACATTCTGTTTCCAGCCTTCAAAACTCTTCAAAACAGGTTTTACACTATTTATAACATCTGGATAAGGATCAAATTCTCTAGTAATTTTTCCATCAATTTCATAATCCGTAACAAGTTTTATCTCTTCAAAATCGTTAAAAATATCAAGTTTTGTTAGATATATTGAGTCAATTCCATTTATCATCACAGCGTACTTTAAGGCAACAAGATCCAGCCAGCCAACCCTTCTAGGTCTTCCTGTTGTTGCACCGTACTCATTCCCTTTCTCCCTCAATAACTCTGCCTCTTCGCCAAATAATTCAGACGGAAATGAACCTTCACCAACTCTCGTTGTATAAGCCTTGCAAATACCAGTAACCTCTCCCATTACCTTATGGGATAAACCAGTACCTGAAAATAAACCACCAATAGTAGGATTTGATGAAGTAACGAAAGGATAGGTTCCATGATTAATATCAAGTAAAACTCCCTGAGCACCCTCAAAGAGTATTTTTTTTCCATTTTTCATATATTCGTTTAGTAAATAAGTTGTATTTACAATATATTTTTTCAAATATTGTCCTGCCTCTAAGTATTCTTCAAAATAATCATCTACCTTTATTGCTTTACCACCAAAAGCCTTACTTAAAGTATTATAATGGTCGTTTAATGGTTTAATTTTCTTATAAAAAGTATCTTTATCTATCAAATCTCTTATAAAAAGTGCTCTTCTTCCGATCAAGTCTTCATAAGCAAGACCTATTCCACGTTTTGTTGTTCCAATTTTAGTATATCTTGATTGTTCAAAATAAGTATCGAGTTCCTGATGAAATGGAAATATAACAGGGGCATTAGCACTCAAAAAAAGATTATCTGAATTTAAACCAAGAGAATGAATATTCTCAATTTCTTTTATCAATTGAATAGGATTTACAACAACTCCCTTTGCAATTACGTTTTTAATATCAGGTGATAACATCCCAGATGGCAGAAGATGAAGCACGACCTTTTTCCCTTTATGGTATATTGTATGCCCGGCATTATGACCACCCTGATACCTTGCAACCACCTCATATCCATCAGCGAGCGAATCAATTGCCTTACCCTTGCCCTCATCGCCCCATTGTAATCCTAAAATCAATAAATTCATTTTCATTTACCTCTCAGTTTTTATAATCTATTCTATCAAAGTATTTATAAAATATACAGAAAAATGTTGAATAAAAAAGGAATTTTAAGTTTTATATCTCAAACATTATTTAATTACTATTCATTGCATGAATTACTAAACTTAAGTATAATAAGAATTAAATTTATTTAGGAAAGTGTAAGATTAAAAAAAAAATATTAATTATTGGTGGTTTTATTTCAATTGCTCTGCAAGTTTTGGGTATTTTTTTGCCTATACTTCCTACAACACCTTTTATTTTGTTATCAGGTTTTCTATTTTCTAAGAGTTCTGATAAATTTCATAGTTGGCTACTTAATAATAAATTTCTCGGAAAATATATTAAGAACTATACCGAAAAAAAAGGTTTCCCATTAAAAGAAAAAATTTTTACTATTTTACTTTTATGGATAACAATTTCTATTTCAGCATTTTATTTTGTACAATTATTATGGTTAAAAATACTTCTATTTATAATTGCTATTGCAGTTACTATTCATTTAGTTATTATTCCTGTTTATAAAGAAAAATAAAATTACATAAAAATACTTGCACCTGGTCCTACAGGTATTCCAAACAGCATCCATATTATTAACATAATTGTCCATAGTATTAAGAATACAAAACTATAGGGCAACATTAAGGCAATGACCGAGCCAATTCCTGCCTTTTTATCGTACTTTTCTACAAAGGCAACAATTAATGCAAAATATGACATCATTGGTGCTATAATATTTGTAGTACTATCGCCTATTCTGTAAACAACCTGAATAAACTCAGGACTATAGCCAATTAACATAAATAATGGTATAAAAACCGGAGCCATTATTGCCCATTTTGCTGAAGCACTACCCATAATTAAATTTAATAATGCAGAAACAATAACAAACATAATCATCAATGGAATACCACCAAGACCTGTTGCCTTTAAACCCTCTGCTCCCTTTACTGCAATAATCAGTCCAATTTTTGTCCAGTTAAAAAATGCCACAAACTGAGCAGCAAAAAAAACAAGAACAATATATGAGCCCATTGAATTCATTGAATTTGCCATTCCTTTCATTAGGTCTTTGTCGCTTTTTAACGTTTTTGCACCAATTCCATAAGCAATACTGAGTATCACTCCAAGCATAAAAATAACTGCAACAATACCTTTAAAAAGAGGAGATTTTAATATACTTCCTGTTGCCGTATCTCTTAAAAAACCATCTGATGGTATAATTCCCCATAGTATAATTATTAAAACAATAGCCATAACAACTAAGGTATAACGCAATCCTCTTCGTTCAAGGTCTGTAAGTTCATCAAGTTTATCTTTTTCTTCAACATCTTTTGAAATACCTTCAGCCATACCAAGTTTTTTCAATCTTGGCTCAACAATTTTTTCAGTTACAAAGGTTCCAGCAAAAGTTATTAAAAAAGTTGAAACAACCATAAAATAATAATTGCAGGCAGGGTTTACAAGATAAGAAATATCAACAATATGTGCTGCCTCTTCTGAAATTCCAGATAAAAGAGGATCTATAGTCCCAAGTAAAAGATTGGCACTATAACCTCCCGAAACTCCTGCAAAAGCTGCTGCCAAACCAGCTAAGGGATTTCTGCCAACCGACTTGAAAATAATAGCCGCAAGAGGTACAAGGAGGACATATCCAACGCCACTTGCAATATTAGACATAACACCTGCAAATACAATTACCATCGTAAGGTATCTTGGGGGTGCTGAAAGTACAAGTTTTTTTAATGCAGCTCCAATTAAACCGGTACTCTCAGCAAGTCCAATACCAAGCATTGCAACAAGAACTGTACCAAGAGGTGCAAATCCTGTAAAATTCTTAACCATTTGAGATAATATTCTATGCATACCTTCAACTGTCATTAAACTTATCGGTTTAATTAATTCTTTAGTCCCGGGATGCATAACTGAGAGATCAAGTTTGACCACTAATTCAGATATCAATATTATAAGAATTGAAAACATAGCAAATAAAGTTGCAGGATGTGGAAGTGCATTTCCAATTTTTTCAATAAGATCTAAAAACCTCGTTACCATATTTTTTGATTTAAGTTCTACTTTATTATTCATATTTTCCTTCCTTTATTTATATCTATCTTTCCAATACAGGCAGTATTCAAATTTATTATCTGCAAGCTTTGTTTTTAATGCTCTTTTATCTATGACATCATAGCTTATTTTACAAGCTCTCCTTTCATTATTAAAATTAGAACATTCAAAACAGAAAGTTTGAAATTCCGAATTTACTCTTATTCTATCCTTTATTTCTTTTTTCATTCTACCTTCAAATAATTTTTGTTCATTTTTTAGATTTTTATCTTTTTTATCTTTGACTGATATCCTAATGCCTAAAGCTATTAATGAAAGTGAGCTAAGAATAACGATTGTCCAAAATATCTTTCCGTCAAAGAAGGCAAATCTAAGGTCAATAAAAGCGACCATGAGGGTGATTAGAATTAAGATCTTTTTCCAGTTATCTTTATCCTTAAAAGCACCCTCAAAGAAGTAATTCATTTTATTTTTTTTATTTATTTACCCATTAATTTTTTATAGAGATAAGCATATCCTAATGCAGACATATATGCTCTCTGCTTATTATTTGCAGCTCCACCATGTCCACCTTCAATATTCTCATAATAATAAACCTTATGTTTCTGGTCTTTCATCTTTGCAACCATCTTTCTTGCATGAGCTGGATGAACTCTATCATCTCTTGTTGAAGTTGTAAAAAATACTTCAGGATATTTAACACCTTTTTTAACATTATGATAAGGGGAATATTTTTTGATATAATCCCACATATCAGCCTTATCAGGGTCACCATATTCAGCTGCCCATGAAGCACCAGCAAGAAGTTTTGTATATCGCTTCATATCAAGTAAAGGTACCTGACATACAACTGCATTAAAAAGATCAGGTCTGAGTACAAAAGTTGCACCAACGAGAAGTCCACCATTGCTACCACCTTGAATACCAAGTTTTTTAGCTGAGGTTATTTTTCTCTTGATAAGATCTTCTGCAATTGCAATAAAATCTTCATAAGCTTTCAATCTATTCTTTTTTAAAGCAGCCTGATGCCATTTTGGCCCAAATTCTCCACCGCCTCTAATATTTGCCAATACATAAACACCACCTTTATTCAGCCATGCATTTCCAACAGTTGCAGAATACCTGGGTTTCATTGAAATCAAGAATCCACCATAGCCATAGAGTAAGGTTGGATTATTGCCATCAAGCTTCATTTTCTTATTCTTTATAATAAAATAAGGAATTTTTGTTCCATCCTTTGATACAGCTATATTTTGATTTACTTCATAAGGAACAGCATCAAACCATTTAGGTGCACTTTTCAGAAGTTCTTTTTTTCCTGTTTTACCAGAAACCATATAAAGACCGGAAGGTGTAAGAAAATTTGTAAAGTTCACAAAGAAATCATCAGATTTTTCATTTGTATTGAATACTGAAAGAGTTCCATTTGATTTAATTATTATTTCTTCTTTTTCCCAATTACCTTTTGAATTATATGAGTATTTCAAAAGTTTATTAACGACATTATCTAAGATAGTAACTAAAATATAATTTTTAGTTGTTTGAACACTTCCAATTGACATTCTATCTGAGGGTTCAATAAGAACTTTGAAATTAATTTTATTTTCAATTAAACCTTTTAATGAACCTATAAGAACAGAACCAAGTTTAAAAACTTTGCCATTAGATTTATAGTCACTTTTTAATTTTATAATTATTTGTTTTTTAAATATTCCAATAAAATTTGAGTCCAAAGGAAGCTTTAATTCAATCAGTTTCCCTTTTTTAATAATAAATTTTTTTGATGTATAAAAGGTTAAACCTTCAAGAATAAAATCAATATTACCATCATCACTAAATGATCTTCCACCATAAGCCCAAATTGATTTTTCTCCCGCCTTATAGATAGTTTTTGCTTCTTTTAAAGAAGTCCCTCTTTCCCATATTTTTACAATTCCCGGATATCCCGATTTTGTGAGACTTCCTTTTCCAAAATCTGTACCTACAAAAATTGTATCTTTATCGATCCAACTAATTTGTGATTTTGCTTCAGGCAGATAAAAACCATTTTTAACAAATTCTTTTTTTGAAATATCAAATTCTCTTACAACTGCAGCATCAGCTCCACCAATAGACAATTTAACCAAACAAAGATTATAATCAGGATAAAGCCTGTCCATTCCTTTATAAACCCAATTTTTCTTTTCTTTTTTAGCTAATGCATCAACATCAAGAACAATCTCCCATTTTGGGTTTTCTTTTTTATATTCGTCAATGGTTGTTCTTCTATAAATTCCTCTCTGATGTACAGCATCTCTCCAAAAATTATAAAAATATTTTCCAATCTTTGTTGCATAAGGTATTCTTGCCTTTGAATCATAAATATCAAGAAGTTTCTTATTTAATTCTACAAATCCCGGAACTTTTTCCAAAACAGATGTAGTTTCTGCATTAATTTTTTTTACCCAATCCAATGATTTCTTAGCTTCAACTTTTTCAAGCCAGAGATAAGGATCTTTTTCTGTTTCTGTTTTTCCATAAATCATAGAAAACCCCAATACAAGCACTAATAATACTATAAAAACTTTATTCATCATTCCTCCTGCCGGCACTGCCGGTTTAGTTTTTAAATTCATAATTCATAACTCATAATTAACTTCGTTGGTCTCCACTTTGTTCCGGCTCATAATTATTTACTAAATTTATATAATAATTCAAATCTTAACCAACGATATGATGATGCTCCATCTACATAAAAATTGCCGGGTTTAAATGATTCAAATACTATATGACCTGTTAAATATTTATTAAGTTTTAAGTTTAATTTTGACGTAAACAATAATCCTCTGTTTTTACCTGTTCCATTTAAAAAACCATCTTTTGGAATTGAAAACTCAGGTGCACTTAATAAATGACCAGTAAGATTTAGCTTAATCCTATTTGAAAAAGGAATTTTTAGTCCAACATAAAGTGAAGAAATGTTTGACCAGTATGCAACACTATTCTCTTTTATTAAAGTATAGATATATGATTCACTCCACTTAGGCCATCTAGAAAAAAGAGGATCCCAACCTTCATATTTTTCTGTTTTTTGATTATCACCACTCAGATAAAAGCCTCCAAATGTAATAACAGGCTTAAAACTCTTTTTAATTAATTTATAATCTAAATGAAAATAACCACCAATGGCACTTCTATCTAAAATGTCTTTAAAACCGGTCTGATATGCTGCCTCAGTAGTCAAAGACAAGCTTTTCTTAAAATTTATAATTGACCTGAACCCTATTGTATTAATTCCTGACAAGTTTTCATTTATAAGCATATCCTTTATATTCTTTCTTATATAATATGTTTCAATATTTACCTTATTAAAAATACCGGAATAATATACAGCATAAGCTTCTTCTGGATTTTCAATCAAATTTTTATCCAATGAATTTATTATTGGTAGATAATTATCATTAACATCCTGATAACCGTAAAAAGCCATTATTTTACTATTCTTATTTAATTTATAATCCCCTCTCAAAGCATTAAAATAAACGGAACGAGACCCATCTAAAGGACTATAATCTAATAGCAAAAAGCCCTCACCCATTATTATATTTTGACGTCCTGCAGTAATAGAAAATGGTAATTCAAATAATTTACTTAACTTAATATATAATTGATCAAATATAATTTCATCAATATTATAATCCCGATTGTCTGGAAGAAAATAGACCCTATTTTCATTAGTTAGTTTAAATTTAAAATCAATTTTTGATGAAGGTTTCCAACTAAGCGAAAATGTAGTTTTCTGCCTTGTAAATGAAAACTTGTCAGATTTATCACTATTCAAATCTATAGCATTATCCCAATTTATATACCTAATCCTTTCAGTAAATTCAAAATTAATTTTATTAGAGCCATAGAATGAATCAACAAAAATTATTATTAATATTAAAAAATAAATCCTTTTATTCATTATCTTATCCTTATTGTCTTATCCTTAATACTAATTATACACAAAAAGAGAACTAAAATCTATTTATACAAACCTTAAATTTTTGAAAAAAAACAGACTTTGTAACATTTGTTACAGACTTATGTCAAATATTATTATAAACTCACGGAATTAAAAAACAAATCGACTAAGTTTTAAAACTAAGTCAGATTAGGAGGAAACATGAGTATGTTTTGTTATCAATGTCAGGAAGCTGCA
>JAOZTV010000364.1 GCA_029939015.1 Candidatus Aminicenantota bacterium | reverse complement strand
AAACCACTAAACAGTTAAAAAAAATGAGTTATAAAGAAAGTGAAAATTTAGAATTAAAGTCATCTTTTAGTGATTGGAAAAAAATCATCATTAGTCTTTCTGCATTTACAAATAAAAAGGGTGGAAAGGTAATAATAGGACTGGATGATAATGGAAAATCTACTAATTTAATTGTAGGAAAAAGTACTATTGAAGATTTTGTGAATAAAATTAAAAATAATACGGATCCAATTCTTTATCCATCTATTAATGTTAAGACATTTGGGCTTGGAGAAATTGTTGTTATTGAAATTCCTGAATCAGATCAAAAACCGGTTTTTGCATTTGACAGAGCATATATGCGTGTTGGAAAAACAAATATAAAATTAGCCACATCAGAAGTCCGTAAAATGATAAAAGCATATACTCTTCCTGATTTTGATGAACTTATTGTTGAAAATATAATAAAAATTAATGATCTTGATTCAAATTTGATTGCTTTATTAAACAAAAACTATTATAAATATCAAGAGACATCTGTTGAAGATATTTTGAAAAAAATGGAATTGTTTAAAAAAGGAAAAATAACAAACTCAGGTTATTTATGTTTTACAAAAAAAAACAATCTATTACCCTCTGCTATTGTCAAGGCTGCCCGTTTTAAAGGTAATTCAATGAGTAAATTTATTGATATGAAAGATTTTGATACAAATTTGATTGTAATAGTTGATGAAGTTTTGGGTTTTATAAGACGACATACAAATATGGAGGTATCTATAAGTGGAAAACCTCAGAGAAACGAACAATGGGATTATCCCATGGATGCATTAAGAGAAGCTATTATAAATGGAATAGTTCATAGGGATTATTCTGATTCAGGAAATATACAAATAAGAATTTTTGATGATTCTCTTGAAATCTGGAGTCCCGGATTATTACCTAAAGAAATTGATATTAAGAAATTATTGAAAGGAAATAGATCAATACTTAGAAACAAAAGTATAGCGAAGGTTTTTTACAAAATAAAATTAATTGAGAATTGGGGAACCGGTTTTAATAGAATTGTTGAGGCATGTAATAAAAATGGAAACCCAATACCTGATTTTGAAGAAAAAGTTGGTGCATTTGTAATAACTTTTAAAAAAAATAATAGTAAAAAAGCAGCAAATGTCGGCGTAAATGTCGGTGTAAATGTCGGCGTAAATGTCGGTATAAATGTCGGTGTAAATAAGGTTCTATCTTATATAAAAGAACATCAACCAATAAGTGCAAAAAAAATATCTGAATATTTTGATAATGTCACCCAAAGAACAATTGAAAGGTGGATAAAACAGCTAAAAGAAGATGAAAAAATAGAATTTAAGGGCTCTCCAAGAACTGGTGGGTATTATGTTAGATAGTTTAAGAGATGGATAGTTTAAGAGTTGAGGGTTTAAGATAGTTTAAGAGTTTAGGCGTTGAGGGTTGGAATAGTTTAAGAGTTTAGAAGTTGAGGGTTGAAGGGTTTAGACTAAACCACTAAACATCTAAACGATTAAACTACTAAACAATTAAACCACTAAACAGCCGAATGGCTAACCCACTAAACAGTTAAAAAAAAATGAATAAAGAAGAATTATTAAATATTATTTCACAAGGCGAAACAGAAATAGTTGAGTTTAAACAATCATTCAATAAAGCTGTAATTATTGCTATTGTTGCCTTCTCTAATACAAAAGGTGGCAATGTAATAATTGGAATAGATAATAAATCTAAAATAATAGGTGTTTCCTTAACAGAAGAAACTGTTCAAAAATGGATTAATGAAGTAAAACAAAATACAAACCCTCAAGTTGTGCCTTATGTTGATATTATTGAAATTGAAAACAAAAAAATCGTAATATTTAACATAATTGAATATCCAATAAAACCAGTTAGCTCTAAAGATAAATATTATAAAAGAGTAATAAATTCAAACCATCAAATGAATTTAACAGAAGTTGCTAACGAACATTTACGAACAATAAATAGTAGTTGGGATTATTTTCCTGACCCTAATCATAATCTGGAGCATATTTCAATTAAGAAAATTGAAAAATATATAAAAGAATTTGAAGATAAGAATGATGTAAATGTAGAATACTCTCCACTTGAATTTTTAGAAAAGCAGGAAATATTAAGAGATGGCAAACTCACTTTTGGCGCTTATTTACTCTTTGCCAAAGACTTGTGTATTGTTAGTGATGTACAGGTTGGCAGATTTAAGGGTAGTACTAAAATTATTGATAGCCTGAATTTAGATACAGATATTTTTACTGAGCTTGATGAAATTCTTATATTTGTTAAAAAAAATTTAATGGTAGAGTTTATAATAACCGGTAATGCAGCAAGAGAAGAACGTTATGACTATCCAGTTAAAGCTATCAGAGAAATTGTAATAAATTTACTTATTCATCGTGATTATAGAGACCCATCTGGTAGTATTATAAAAATATTTGATGACAGAATTACATTTTATAATCCTGGAAAGCTTATTGGTGGGATTACGATTGAAGATTTATTAAATGATAATTTTACTTCTAAGCCACGAAACAAGTTAACTGCAAAGGCATTCAGAGAGATCGGGAAAATTGAAAAATATGGTTCTGGAATTAGTAGGATAATAAATTATTGTAAAAATTATGGAATAAAAACACCTGAATTTGAAGAATTTGCTGATGGTTTTAGAGTTACTCTTTTTAAAGAAAAATTAAATGACGAATTAAATGGGGGAGTAAATGGGGGAGTAAATGGGGGAGTAAATGGGGGAGTAAATAATAAAATTACTGAATTATACCAGCTAATAAAAACCCATCCTAATAAAAGAACAAACGAATTAGCAGAATTAATTAACTCTCCTTATAAAACAGTTGAGAAATGGATTTCTAAATTAAAAAAAGAAGAAAAAATAGAATATCAAGGAAGCAGTAAAACTGGTGGGTATTATGTTAAATAGTTTAAGAGATGAATAGTTTAGAAGTTGAGGGTTGAAGATAGTTTAAGAGTTTAGGCGTTGAGGGTTTGAGATAGTTTAAGAGTTTAGAAGTTGAGGGTTGAAGGGTTTAGA